>JACQEH010000185.1 GCA_016200675.1 Chloroflexota bacterium
GCGCTGCGCCACGAACGTCCGATAGGGTCCGGACAACCTGACGAGTCGTGATACAGGCACGGTGATCCCGGCGCGTCTTGCCAGCTCGTTCAGGACGAACTCCCAGGCGGCTGCATCGCGGCGATCGTTCCGCGACGGGAACTTTGCCATCCATAGGGTCCCATCGAGCCCGGTGAACGTGGTCTTTGGCCGCGCTCCACCCATCGGACTTCCGGGAGCGAGGAGGTGCCCGATCGCGAGCGACAGGACCTCCCGGCGACGTCCGGCAGGGGTCGGCCGATCGATCTCGGCAGCGGCGTGTTCGAGCTCACGAAGGCTCGCCAGCGGTGGCACGGCCAACGGGCCGTCGCCGAGGAACCTGCCGGCGGTCGGGTCGACGAACCGGAGGGCGCCCATGCGGACCCAATCGTTGACCCGGAGGAGAACGTCCCATTCGTCGAGGTTGTTCGGCTTTCGGCCCTCCGTCCTGGCCGCGTCAGATTCAAGGAGCTGGAGGAGGATTCGTCCCCAGCGATCCGGCGCGGCGTCCGTGAAGATGCCGGCCAGCGAGCCGGTCCGCGCGTACTGGTCCCCGCCCGTCGGGAACTGCGAAGGATCGAGCAGGAAGAACTCCGGCGCGGCGATCCAGGCCTGGTCATAGGAGAACGCGATCGGCGCGTCGCCGCTGCCGACTCGACGCAGTCGTCCGACGAGCCGGCGCGCACCGACGTCAATGGAGTCGAGATAGACATCGACGTGATCTGCGCGATGCTGGGTCACCTGACCGACCGGTGGGGCCTCGGCATCGTCGAGTCCTGGAGGCGACGGCCGAGCTCGTCGTCCACGGCTATCAGGTCCAGGTCTTGATCAAGCCCCAGGACCCCGAGCACGCGGACGAGGGCGTCCAGACCGACCGAGGTATCCCCACGTTCGAGTTTGTACGTCGTCATCCTCGAGACGCCGGCTCGTTCCGCGAGCTCCACGGCGGGCATTCGACGCCGCAGACGAGCGAGGCGGAGGCGCGCCCCGAGGTTCACGACAGCTCGTTGCTGCTGCGGAAAGAGCGGACGGGTGTCCTTTGTCATGTCCAGTACAATAGACAACTAGGGCATGTAATGTCAACCAGAACAGACATGAAGTGCCTGAATCTGCCGACGGCTAGCGGGCCGAACGTACCAGCGAGGCAGCGTCGTCTGGAGCCGATCCGGATGGCGCGCCCTGACCCTCGCCCGCCGGCGGATCCGGCTCGCGGACCGCCGCGAGCAGGCCCATGAGCATGTAGACCAGGAGCCGTGGCGAGGTGAGCGTGGCCAGCGCCACCGCGGCCGGCCAGCCCCATCTGGTTGGTGCAAGGAGGACGGCAGCCACCGCCCCGGTGGCCGCCAGCACCGCCCACAGGATCGGCGAGATGGCCCAAGGCGAGATGTTCCGGACATCGCCCACCTGGTCCGGCCCCACGATGCCCAGGAAGGCCCTGGAACCGGCCGGCTCCAGGAAGGCCTGGGCGAGCACGAGGATCAGCGTCCAGCCCACGACGGCGCCGACGGCCTGCCAGTCGCGACGGCCCAGCCACCAGACCGCGACGAGGATCGGGAAGAGCTTCAGCTGGCCGCCGAGGGCGATCGACCACGGCTGACCCACGGCCATCAGGTACGTGACGATCACCTGCGCCTGGGCGATGCCGAGGGTCCAGCCGATCGGGATGCCCAGGATCCCCAGCGCGAGCCAGGTCCGGCGACCGCCACCGAGGCGCTTGATCGTGGCGACGAAGAGTGCCGCCAGGACCGCCTCCCACAGGATCGCGAAGTACTCGTACGGCAGGAGCGCGAACGGCCGCAGGATGATGGCCAGGAGTGGCGGGTAGCGATAGAACTCGGCGGCGTTGGTATCGGCGGTTGGCGGGTAGAGCGGCAGCCCGGCGTTCAGGCGATGGGCCGCATCGAAGTAGGCCCGGGCATCGGCGAGTGGGTCCGTCGTGAGGTGGAGCCAGAGGACGTAGAAGCCGGCCAGCCCGCCGATCACGGCGAGGGCGAACAGGGCAAGTCGCCCGGCGTGCGTGGCCCGGTCTCGCCGATCGTGGGCCGGGTCGCTCGGCGCCCGCCGGGGCTTGATGTACCCGCCTGGAACCACTGGATCGCTCATGCCGATACCGCGGAGGTCTTGGCTCTCGCGGCCTCGGTCGGCGCCACCATTGCGACGAGGATACTCAGGGTGCTGAGCCACACGATCGGGAGCCCGAGGCAGACGGCGGCCGGGGCGAGGCGGCTCCAGCGCACGGCGAGCAGACCCAGCACGATCGCGACGAGCAGTCGCGGCGCGAGGGCGATGCCGTGCGAGAGATTCGTCCACCAGGGCGGCTCGACGGCGGTTCGAAGGAAGTCGATGTAGGTCGACCAGAGCGAAGGCGCGAACACCACCGAAACCGCCACAGCCCCGAGGGCGAGGGCACCGCTCCGCAGGAATGTGCCGCGCTCACCGAGGAAGGCCAGTGGGATCAACGGCAGGCCAGCGGCCTTCACGACCACCGGGATGCTCCATGACGCGACCCGCCGGCGCATCACGAGCGCGCAGACTGCGGCGATCGGCAGGTTCACGTTCGCGTAGGCGAGCTCGATGATCACCGGCGGGAAGACCAGGATGGCCAGACCGGCGCGCGTCCAGCTTCCCGTGGCAACGCGAAGGCAGGCAACCTCGAAAAGGCGCCAGGCCCACACGAAGACCACCTGCGGCAGGAGCGCCAGGGCGTCATCAACTGAGCGAACAGCGGCGAGTACAGGTAGGCGCTGGCGGTGCCCGCATCCTGCCCGTACAGGGCAGTGCCATCGATGATCGCCCGGCCCGCCCGCCAGTAGGCCAGGGCGTCCGAACCGCCTGTCCCGCCGTTGCCCTCGATCCCGAGGCCCAGCAGGATCCAGAGCCCGAAGGCGAAGCCGATGAAGGCCGCACCCTGGGTGACCAGCGTCGCCACGCGGCCGGCGGCGAGGGAGTGCACGGCCGCCGCCCAGCCCGGGGACGTGGTCACGCGGCGGATTCCCGCAGGACTTCGGAAGACCATCGGCGGCGCTCGGCCCACAGGGGGAAGCAGGCCGTCAGGATCGCCGTGCTCTGAATCCAGATCGTTGGCATGGCTATGAAGGACGCGATCGGCACGAGCCAGGCACGGCCGCTGTGTCCGGCGTAGAGCGCCAGCGTGGCTGCGATCGTGATCCGCATCGAGAGCGACACCCCACCGCTGGCTCCCTGGAGGCCCGCAGATCCCAGGAGTGATTGCAACCAGGCGTGCCACAGCTCCGGGGCCAGCAGGGTGCCGAGTGCGGCGAGGAACCCCGTCACGCCCAGGCTGACGGCCAGGCTTCGCCACTCGCGACGCCCCGCAAACCACAGGGCGCCCACACCCGGCGTGACTTTGGTCAGGAGGATGAACGACCAAGCCGCCGACCATCGGATCCCGGCCCAGATCGCCAGGGCCATGAAGAGGTGGATGTTTCCGTTCAGAACTTCAAGTAGCACCGGCGGGAAGGCGATTAGAAGAAGCAGGGCATTGCGCCGGGTCATGACGAGAAGCGCGGCAAGGTTCAGCGCGGTCCAGACCGTCACGAGCGCTGCCCACGATAGATGCGATAGGGGCACAAGGAGCCAGGCCACGAGCGGCGAATAGCGAAACGCCCCCGTGCCGCTCAGCGTCGTCGCCGTGCCGCGATACAAGTTCGAGAGGTCGATCTCTTGCCAGGAGTGCGCGTCGATCCAGAGGTCGAGACGCGGCCCCCAGGCGAAGATGAGGGTGAGATTGAAGATCACCCCCGCGACGATGAGCCCGTCGCGGACCGCCCGGCGGCGCGTCATACCGCGTCTGGCGCGGCCTGGGGGGAGGCCACCGATTGCGGACGCCCCTGGAGCTGGGGCCGCGCCAGGGCAGGAATCGCAGTCAGGATCGAAAGACCCGCGATCCAGAGCACCGGCAGGGCCAGTGCTGCCGATGCGGGCACTGTCCAACGACGATCCGTGCGCGCGCCCCAGGTCACGAGGGCGGCCGCAGCCACGAGCCGCGGGATCAGCGGCAGCGGGATCTGTGGCTGGTTCGGACTGTGCTCCAGGGAGATCAGGAGCTCCGACCTGATCCATTGGACCCACAGCTGGCCGTCGAACAGGAGCGAGATGGCGACCAGCACGCCCGTCACCCCCGCGACGATCGCAAGCGGCCGCCACTCGCGGCGGACGAGGAACCACAGCAGGCCCACGCCCGGGGTCGCCTTGGTCAGGAGCACGAACGCCCACGTCGCCGGGTACCGGAACCCGAGGGCGATCGCAACCGCGATGAGGATGTGGACGTTGCCGTGATACAGCTCGAGCGCGACCGGCGGGAATGCCAGCAGGAGCAGGAAGCTGCGTCCGCCGAGCCAGATGAGGCTCCCGACAAGGAGAGCCGTCCAGAGCCACAGGAAGTCGATCCACCGGAGGCGCGTGAACGGCTCGAAGGCCCAGGCGATGACGGGCGAGTAGACGAACGAGCCGAGCGAGCCGTGGACCAGCCGATAGGGGTTGTTCGGGTCGTAGCCCCAGTAGGACATCGCATCGAAGCCGAATGTCCTGGCGGCGGGCGCCACGACGACGAACAGGTAGACGCCGAAAAGGAGGCCCGCGACAACAAGCCCATCCCGAAGGGCACGGATCCGGTTCCAGCTGAGCAGGACTCCCCCTCGGTCGCTGAGCCTCACCCGGGGATAGTACGGTGGGACCTCGGGCCGGCGGACCCGATCGACCCGGGAAGCCGGGCGCCGGATGCTACGCTCCGGAACCGTGCGGACCCCCTGGCGAACGCCGATCGCGCTGTTCCTGCTGGCGCTGCTGGTCCGCCTTGCGCTGATCGCGATCTTCCCGGACCCGGCCTACCCGGACAGCTACTACTACGTCGACGTCGCCCGGGCGATCGCGGCCGGCCACGGCCTGAACGTCGACTTCATCTGGATCTTCGCCGAGGTCGGCAACCGGATCCCGGCGGTCCCGACGCTCCCGATCCCCTCGAACGCCCACTGGCTGCCCCTCGCGAGCTTCGTCCAGGTGCCGTTCATCGAGCTCCTGGGGCCCACGGCCTTCGCTTCCGCGCTGCCGCTGGCCCTCATCGGGAGCCTCGCAGCGCCGCTGACCTGGGCGATTGCCCGCGATGCGAAGGCGGAGCCGATCGTCGCCGTCACGGCCGGGGTCCTCAGCGCCGTGCCGGCGGGCGCCACGGTCTTCATGTCCCAGCCGGAGAACTTCGCCATCCTCCATCCGCTCGTGGCGGCCGCCATCTGGTGCACGGCGCGCGGCCTCAAGGGCAGCGGCCGCTCCTTCGCCTTCGCCGGGCTCCTCGCCGGCCTGGCCTCGCTCGGCCGCAACGACGGGGTCTTCCTGGGCGCGGCCATCGGCCTCGTCTGGCTCCTGGACCGGGTCCGCTGGTGGCGCAGCCGCCGGGGCAGCGGCTCGTGGGTCCACGTCGAGGACCGGCACCCGATCTCGTTCCTGGCGGGGATCGGCTGCCTCGCCCTGTTCCTGCTGGTCATGGGGCCCTGGTGGGCCCGGCAGCTGGCGGTCTTCGGCTCGATCTCGCCGACGAGCTCGAATGGCGCGGCCCTCTGGATCCGGACCATCAGCGAGTGGAACTCCATCACCGCCCACCCGAACCTCCAGACGTTCCTCGCCCAGGGCCCGGGACCGATCATCGGCAGTCGGCTGGCCGGCCTGTCGTCGGCGCTCGGCAACTACGCGGTGGTCATCGGGTCGCTCGTGCTGGTGCCGTTCCTCCTGATCGGGGCGATCGGACGGGCGCGCTCCCGCGACTTCAGCCCGTGGTTCATGTACACGCTCGTCGTCTTCGCCGCGGCCACGATCCTCTACCCGCTCCACGTCCCTGGCGGGGCGTTCATCCATTCGGCGATCGGCCTGGCGCCCCACGGGGCGATCCTGTCGATGGAGGGCGTCCTCGTCGTCGTCGGCTGGGTCGCCGGCCGGCGGCGAGCCTGGAACGAGGGCACCGCCGCGGCGGTCTTTGCCTGGGGCATGGTCATCCTGGTGGTCGTGACCGCGGTGGTCTTCGGGCGCTCCGTGCAGGCCTCGTGGGACGCCACGCGGCAGCCGCGGATCGCGCTGGCCAGCGAGCTCGACCGCCTTGGGGTCCCGAGGTCCGACCGGCTGCTGTCGATCGACGCGGCCGGGTTCAAGTACTGGACCGGGCGGCCGGGCGTCGTGACGCCCAACGATCCGATCGACACGATCGAGGCCGTCGCGCGCGCCTTCGGCACGCGCTGGCTGATCGTTGAGAAGGACGACGCGGCGCGCGCGCTCGGGCCAATCCTGAAGGGCGAGCTGAGCGTGCCGTGGATCGGGCCGGCGGTCTTCACGGTGCCGGACCGGGCAGGCGGCCCGCCGAGGCTGGCGCTCTTCCCGGTCTGCACCGCGGCGGCTGACACGCGCTGCGCGACCGGGGCGACCGGCGCCACCGGCGCCACCGGCGCGGCGGGCGCCACCGGCGCGGCGGGCGCCACCCGCGCCACCGGCGCCATCGGAGCCACCGGCTCGGCCGTTCCATGACCCGTCGCGAGGCGTGGCTCGGGGCGCTGGTCATCGGGACGGTGGCGATCGCCGTCCGGATCTGGGCGGCCACCGTCATCACCTTCCCGCGACCCGAGGACACCGACTACTACGTGGGCGTCGCCGGGAACCTGCTCTCCGGTCAGGGACTCGTTAGCAACGCCATCTGGAGCTATGGGACCCCCCCGCTGATCTTCCCGCGACCGGCCTTCGAGGTCTGGCTGCCGCTCCCGACGTTCCTCGACGCGATCCCCATGGCGCTCCTCGGCGCGACGTTCCGGACCGCCCAGTGGGCCTCGATCGTGGAAGGGGCGGTCGTGGCCGTCCTGGCCACGTGGCTTGCCGGAGACATCGCCATCGAGCGGGGCATGCCCCTGGGGCGGTCCCGGACGCTGAGCCTGGGCACGGGCCTGGTCATCGCCGTCTACCTGCCCCTCGTGCTGCACTCGGTTCTGCCCGATTCGACGATGCCGTTCGCGGCGCTCGTCCTGGGCGTCTGCATCCTCGCCGGACGTCTCGCCCGGGATGCGGCCGACGACGCCGCGACCGCGGTCCGCTGGCATGACCGGCGCGTCACCGCGATCGGCATCCTCCTGGGCCTGGCCGCGCTCACCCGGAACGAGGCGATCTGGCTGGCGCTCGGCTGGGCCATCGTGGCGTGGGGGATCGCCCGCGACGCCGGCACCGGCCGGGGCGGCTGGGCCCGGTTGGTCCTCGGCGCGGCCGTGCCCGCGGTGGTCGTCTTTGCGCCCTGGGCCGTCCGCGACTGGATGGCCTTCGGCAGCCCGTTGCCGGGCCAGGCACTCGCCAATGCGCTGTCCCTGACCGGCCGGGACATCTTCGCCTGGTCGGTTCCCGTGACGCCCTCGCGATACCTGGGGGCCGGCCTGCCGGCCCTGATCGGGCTGCGCTGGGATGGGTTCGTGCACAACGTCGTCAGCGTCCTGCTGCTGCCCGGCGTGCCGATCGCGGCCGTCGGGCTGGTGGGCCTCCCCTGGACCGGCCGCGGGACGGCGCTCCGGCTGCTCGTGGTCTTCTCGATCACCACGTTCGTCATGACCACCCTGCTCTTCCCGGTCTCGACGACCTGGGGGACGTTCCTCCACGCGGCGGGGGCCGTGCAGGTCCTCCTGGTCGTGTCCGCGCTCCTGGCCCTGGACTGGATCCTCGACGCGATCGGGCGGGTGCGGGGCTGGACCCGCCACGTGGCCTGGCTGGGCCCGACGCTCGGGATCGCGGCGGGGATCCTCTTCACCGCCGCACTGCTGCCCGGATTCGGCCGGGCCGGCGACACCCTGCGGGATCGCTACGCCGCGCTCCCCGAGGCGCTGCGGGCCGCCGGCGCGTATCCGGCGATCCCACGTGTCCTCGGCGGGTCGCAGGTCGTGCCCGCCGTCATCACCGACTTCCCGATCTACCTCGCCGAGACCACGGGCCTCCAGGCGCTGGCACTGCCCGATGAGCCGCCGAGCGCGGTCCTCGACCTGGCGCGCCACTTCCCCGGCACGAACCTGGTGATCGTCAACGCCGACGACGACGGCATCTGGCCGGAGGTCCGCGACACCGATGAGGTCGGCATCCGCTGCTTCGAGCCGGTGTCCCTCGCCGGCTCCGGCGTGCCCGCGCTCGACGGCCTGCGCGTCTTCCGGATCACCTGCCCGTGAGCACCGGGAGCGAACCGTATACTCGCCGCGAATGACAGGTGAACCCGATGTCGAGGCACGCGATGGTCGACGCGAGGAGCTCATGGCGGAGGCGCAGGCGGCCGTGGCCTACAGCGC
>JACQEH010000187.1 GCA_016200675.1 Chloroflexota bacterium
GCCAGGGCCGAGAAGCCGAGGTAGCCGAGCATGTCCGTGATGTCGGTGACGGCATATTCCTCGAGGACGACCGGGTAGTCGCCGGCCGGCAGCGACACCGCGTTCTCGGTGGCCCTGGCCTTGGCCGCGGCCTCGCGGCCGATCGCGGCGGCGTCGATGCTCGAGACGTCGGTCGCCGCCGCCTCCGCGTAGCCGGTCCCGCCGGCGGCTGACATCGAGACGGTCAGGAGCTGGCTGGCAGTACGTCGCTGTCGGGCCCGGATGCCGGCCGAGTTGGCCACTACCAG
Organism: Chloroflexota bacterium; assembly: GCA_016200675.1. GTDB lineage: Bacteria > Chloroflexota > Limnocylindria > Limnocylindrales > CSP1-4 > UBA5189. The sequence goes on from JACQEH010000187.1 coordinate 288, forward strand.
CTCCTCGGCCGAGGTGGAGAACGAGCCGTACGCCAGGACGCCCTGATCGTCGGCGGCGGCGATGACCGCCCGCACGCCCTCGGCCCGCATCTCCGGCGTCGCTCCGGCGGTGGTGTCCGCATAGCCCGACTCGTGGCCGGTCACGATGCCGCCCGCGTCCTTGTCCGGCGCCGGCAGGCCGCCCCAGTCCTCGAGCTCCTCGCAGGTCCGGGCGATGGCCGCGGCGCGCTTGATCAGGGCCAGGATCCCGTCGCCGTCGGTCCGGCCGGTGCCCGCGACGGCGATCCGACGCCCACGGATGAAGCGGAGGCTCACGTTGACGTTGGTTTCGGCGACGTTCTGGTGGATCTCGCTGTTCGCGAACCGGGTCAGGGCCGAGTCCTCGGAGGTGACCAGGACCTCGGCCTCGCTGGCGCCGGCCCGAAGGGCCTTTGCCAGGACGTCCTCGGCGAGGTCGAGAGAGCTCGCGACGGTCGTGTCGCTCACCATTTGCCGACTCCCACCTGGACGTTCCGGAAGCGCGCGCCGCTGACGCCGTGGCCCACGTGGGCGACCTGCCCGGGCTCGCCCTTGCCGCAGTTCGGGGTGCCCAGCATCACGTAGCTCGAGGCGTCGCCGACGGCATCGCACGATCGCCAGAACTCGTAGGTGATGCCCGTGTACGTCGGGTTCTTGAGCATCCGGCCGCGCTTCCCGCCCTTGATCTCCCACGCGATCTCGGTCGCGAACTGGAAGTTCAGGCGCCGGTCGTCGATGGACCAGCTCCGATTGGTGCCCAGATACAGGCCGTCGTCGGTGTCGGCCACGATCTCGTCGAGGCTCATGCCCTCGACCGGCAGGAGGTTGATGTTCGTCATCCGGATGAGCGGGATGCGGTTCCAGCCGTCGGCCCGCATGGCACCACCCGAAGCGCGCCCGATCCGCGGGGCCGTCTCGCGGGACGTCTGGTAGCCGACGAAGATGCCGTTCTGGACGAGTGGCACGGCCTGGGCCGCGACCCCCTCGTCATCCCAGCCGAAGGTGCCCATCCCGTACTGGGCCGTGGCGTCGGCGATGATCGTCACGAGGTCAGAGCCGTAACGGAACCCTTCATCGAGCTTGTCGGTGGTCAGGAAGCTCGTCCCGGCGTAGGAGGCCTCGGTCCCGAAGACCCGGTCGAGCTCGGTCGGGTGGCCGCAGCTCTCGTGGACCTGGTTGTAGAGCTGGCTCGGGTCGAGGATGACGGTCGCGGTTCCCGATGGGCACTGCGGGGCCGACAGGAGGGCCACGGCCTCCTCGGCCCGCTGCTCCGCGTGGCCCTTCAGGTCGAGGCTCCGGATCCACTCGAAGCCAGCCGCGCGCCAGCCGCCGCCGGCGTCTGGATAGCTGCGCCGCTGATGCTCGTCACCCTCGATCGCATTGGCCTCGACCGCGGCCCCGATGTGGGTGATGGTCTGCTCGGTGAAGCTGCCGTCCGTCGCGGCGAAGGTCTTCGCCTCGCGCTGGGCACCGTACGACGACTCCGTGAACGTCACGCCCTTGACGGCGCCGGCGGCCTGGTCCGCCTCGAGGAGGTGCCAGATCTTGCGCTCGATGGGGATCTTGAAGGGGTCTTCCTCGACCGGCGTCTCGAAGCGGCCGTGGGCGGGCGGTCGCGCGTCGAGGACGACACGATCGCGGAGAGCCGTGCCCGACGCGCGGGCGATCCGGACGGCGAGCGCCGCGACCCGATCCGCCTCGGCCAGGTCCAGGAGGTGCGACGATGCGAAGCCCCAGGCGCCGTCGACAAGGACGCGGATCCCGAAGCCCTCGGATTCGCCGGAGAGGACGCCCTCGAGCTTGCCGGATTTGATGGCGATCGATTCGTCCCGTCGCCGGATGATGCGGACGTCCGCGTAGCCGGCGCCCAGGCTGGTGGCGGTGTCGAGGGCGCGGTCGGTCAGGTCTCGCATGTCGGGCTGCGAGCCTAGCACGGCGCGCGATCGCGCCGCGCTGGGTCGAATGCTCTATCGCCACGCGTCACAGGACGGTCGCGCCGCCGAGTGCCTGCGCCGTGAGCCAGAGGCCGATCCCGAGGACGGCGACAGAGGCGATGAGCGGCGCCTGGCGGGCCGCGCGGCCGAGGCCGGATCCCGACGGCAGCCGCTCCATCCGCTCGCGGGCCACGACCATGAGGGCGCCGACCCCGCCGAGGACGAGGGCCATGCCCAGGCCGAAGGCCACGACGAGGACGACGCCGAAGGCCGCCCGGCCGGCCACGATCGTGCCGAGGAGGATGATCAGGGCATTGGTCGAGGGGATGATCCCGCCCGCCAGGCCGAGGGCGAAGAGGCTCCGCCAGCTCAGGTTCCGGTCGCCAGCGGGAAGGTCGGACGGCAGGTGGCTGTGGCGGACGCCGCCGTGGCTGTGCTCGCCCTGCCGCTCGTGCCCGTGGGCGGCATCATGCCCGTGGGCGGCCTCGTGCGCGGAGGTGGCCCCCTGCGCGGAGGTGGCCCCCTGCGCGGAGGTGGCCCCCTGCGCGGAGGTGGCCTCTTGCTCGGGCACGGAGGCGGCCTGGTGCTCGGGCAAGGGCGCGTGCTGGAGCCCCAGGTCATGCGTGTGCGCGGCAGTGATCAGGCGCCGGCCTCGGACGCGGCGCCGGATCTCTGCGACGAGCATGGATCCTCCGATCGCGACGAAGGCGAGGGCCGCAACGATCGGGATCGTCCGGACGACGACGTCGGCCGGCAGCAGCGACTCGGCACCCGTGACGAGCAGGGCAAGGGCCAGGATCCCGAGGGTGTGCGAGACGGTGACGGCGAGTCCCAGGCCCGCCGCGTGACGGATGGTGCCCCTTGTGCCGACCAGATAGGCGGCCATCAGCGTCTTGCCGTGACCCGGGGTCAGGGCGTGCCCCGCCCCCAGGGCCATCGCCAGGACGATCGAGGCGAGCGCGAGCAGCGGCGTCAGGTCGGCCACCCGGAAGAGGCCGGGGATGTCCGTGCCGACGCCACCCGGGACGGCCGCGACGAGGCCGGCGTTCGGCGCCGGGCTCCCCGGAGTGTTCGAGCCGGCCGGCGACGGGGAGGCGCCCGGCCCGCCGCCCTGACCCGGGAGCCCGGTCGCGTCGGGCGCAACGAACGGCGCCAGGGCCGTTCCGCCGGCGACCGCGCTGAACGAGGCCGAGCGGATGTCGAGGGGCTGGGTCAGGAGGGCTTTCGGATAGGCCGTCAGGCGGTTCGAGACATCGGTCGCCGACGGGATGGGCGCCGAGCCTGACGCGGCGATGACCACGCCATCGCCGAGGACGACGATTTCCCGCCAGCCGATGCGCTCCGCGTACGAGGTGTCGGCGTAGGTGATGGTCCCGGCGCCGGTCAGGGGGCTTCCGCTGGACGCCTCGAACTCGCAGACGACCCGCATCGTGGGCACGCCTCCCGCCCCGGCGGGGAACTGGAGGCCGGCCGCGCTGAGGGTCAGGGCCAGCGACAGTCCGCCCACGCCGAGCTTGAGGCTCGGGACGAGTGCGGTGCATGCACCGGCACGGGCCGCATCGGCCTCGCCGTCGGTGACGACGCCGTCGCCGTTGGCGTCGATCCGGACCCGCTCCTGGAAGGCCGGGATCTCCGCGTAGTCGATGACGACGTCGAGAGCGATCGCGCTCGGCCGGACTCGAAGCTCGGCGAAGTGGTTGATCGTGAAGTTGCCCAGCGGATGCGCGGCCGCGGCCGCCGGCAAGGCCAGCCCGACGAGGGCGGCCGCGACGGCGAGGAGGGCGCGCCGGGCGGTGGGGGATCGCATGGCGCCGTGGGTACGCGGCCGGGGGTGGCACGGATCACCGGTCGCCGCCGATCCCGACGCACGGCGGCGTTGCCGTTTCCGCTCCTCGCCCACGGGCGCTTGACCCCGCTCGCTCCCGTGCTCGACGGCCCTTGCCGCGCGCCGCCTCGGCGGCGAGGCGGGACTCTGGCTCGCCGCCGATCCCGACGTACGGCGCGTTCCGCTTGGTTCCTGCCCATATGGATCCCGGGCGGCACTGCCGAGGGCGCGTTCAGGCTGCCTGATGGAACGCTGAGCGAGCGAACCGCACCCCCTGGTGACGCGGCGGTCCGCTCGCGGCCATCTCCGGCTCGAATTGGAACGCCTGGCGTTCGAATCTACGGCTGTGGACCGAGCCGCCGCGGTCCGTCGGGCGGCTCGCTCGCCGGGCGTGCCACGGCTCCGGCGGCTGGCCCATCGTCGGGCGGCTCGCTCGCCGGGCGTGCCACCGATCCCGCGGCTGGCCACGACTCTCGCTCGCCAGGCGTGCCACGGATCCCGCGGCTGGGCCACGACTCCCGCTCGGCGTGCCCGTCGTCGGGCAACTCGCTCGCCGGGCGTGCCACGGCTCCCGCTCGCCGGGCGTGCCACCGCTCCCGCTCGGCGTGCCACGGCTCCCGCGAGCTTCCACGGATCCCGCGAGCGGCCCGACGCCAGGGTCGGCAGGTCCAGGGCGTCGGCTACACTCGGGCGGTGACCACTCCCGATCGGCCGGCAGGTCGGTTCATCTCGATCGAAGGGCCCGACGGCTCGGGCAAGACGCTCCAGGCGGAGCGGCTGGCGGCGGCCCTCGAGGAGCGTGGCTTCGACGTCCTCCTGACCCGCGAACCAGGCGGAACCAGGCTTGGCGACCAGCTCTACGAGCTCCTCATGGCCAACGGTGGGGAGCCCATCGATCCCGTCGCCGATGCCCTGCTCTTCAACGCGGCGCGCGCGCAGCACGTCGCCCAGGTCATCGCGCCCGCGCTCGCCGCCGGCCGGATCGTCGTCAGCGCCCGCTTCGCCGACTCGACGCTGGCGTATCAGGGGTACGGCGAAGGCGTCGACCTCGAGGTCCTGCGCCGGATCATCGCCATCGCGACGCGGGGCGTCCGGCCCGACCGGACCATCCTCCTCGACCTTCCGGCCGAGGTGGGCCTCCGACGCAAGACGCCCGAGACGATCACCCGCTTCGAGTCGTTCTTCGACCTCGCCTATCACCTTCGCGTGCGGGCGGGCTTCCTGGAGATGGCGGCCGCCGACTCGGATCGCTGGGTCGTCGTCGATGCCGACCGGAGCGCCGACGAGGTCCTCGGCGATGTCATCGCCGCCGTCGTCGGCGTGCTGCCGGCGCACGACCACGCCCGCGATGCGGTCGCTCGAAGTGAACCGCCCGCCGCCGCCTCGCGCATGCAGTGATGACCGACGAGACCAGGTCCGGATCCCTCCGGGTGGCCTCGGCGGCGGATGATGCCGACCGGCAGGTCCTCGTCGACGTCGGCGAAGGCCGCCTCGAGGCACTGGAAGCCCTGTACGACCGATATCGAGCCATGGCCTACGCAATCGCCCTCCGGATCACCGCCGACCCGACCCTCGCCGAGGACGTCGTCCAGGACGCCTTCCTCGGGGTATGGCGGCATGCCGATCGCTACGTCGAGGGTCGCGGGAGCGTGAAGACCTGGCTCCTCTCGATCGTCCACCATCGCGCGATCGATGCCGTCCGCCGGCGCCGGCCGGCCCGCGAGCTGCCGGATCCCGAGCTGCCGTCGCCGCCCCAGCTCGTGGTGGCTGACGTCTGGCCCGAGGTTGCCGGCCGGCTTGACGCGATCGAGGTCCGGGCCGCGATGGCGGTGCTCTCGGACGTCCAGCGCGAAGCCATCGAGCTCGCCTACTGGGGCGGCCTGAGCCAGACCGAGATCGCGGAGCGGACCGGGGCGCCACTCGGGACGGTCAAGTCGCGGATGCGCCTGGGACTCCTGGTCCTCCGCCGAGCCCTGACCGGCGACGCCGGCGATGGCCACGATCTCGCCGAGGGACGGCCATGAAGCTGACCTTCGACGACGTCCGCGACCTGGCTTCCGGATATGTCCTCGGCGCGCTCGACGCAGCTGAGGCGGCGGCGATCCGCGAGCACCTCGCCTCGTGCCCCGAGGCCCACGCCGAGATCGAGGCGCTTGGCGGCGTCATTCCATACCTCGCCGAAACCCTTGATCCGGTCGAGCCGCCGGCCGGGCTCCGAGGCCGCCTGCTCGAGGCGGCTGCCGCCGATCGCTTGACCTCGGCCGGTGACTCCGTGGCGGTTCCGGTCGCGGCAGCAACTCGCGCACAGCCCGCCGCCCCGATCGCGTTCCCCGCGCCGGCCGAGCGGGAGCGCCGTGCCGCCGCACGAACCGATCGGCGGCTGACGTGGATCGCCGGGATCGCGGCCGTTCTGGCCGTCGCCGTCCTCGGCGCCTGGAACCTCCAGCTCCAGTCGAACCTGTCCGGCGTGCAGGCGGATCTGGCCGCGGCACAGGCCTATCAGCGAGGGGTGGCCGCGGTCCTCGACATCGGCACCCGAACGGGCGCCCAGACCGCGTTCCTGGCTGCCGCGAAGGCGGGCCTCGCCTCGAGCGGGGTGGCCGCCGCCGCGCCCGACGGAACGGTGGTGATGGCGATCCACGGCCTGACGCCGACCGCGGGCAGCCAGGTCTACGAAGCCTGGGTGATCGTCGGGAAGGACGCGCCGGTCGCGCTCGGTGGGTTCACCGTGAGCCGTGCCGGCACGGGCGTCCTCCGGGCATCGACGTCACTGGCCAGGGCCGGCGCGGTGCTGGCCCTGACCCTCGAGCCCGTGCCGGGAGCCACGGCTCCCGCCGGACCCGTCGTCACCGCCGGTTCGCTCACCGCGCCGGCCGGCTGAGGTCGCGGCGCCATCTGAGGGCGCGCCGCCGGCCCGCCGAGGTCGCGCCGCCGGACCAGTGAGGCGGCAGCGACGCGCTGAAGCGGCAGCGACGCGCTGAAGCGGCGACGTTGCGCGAAGTCGGCGCCGGCCCGACGCGGGCCGCTCCGACCTCAGGCCGCCCCGGCCGCCGCGAGCGTCCCGGGACCCGAGGACTTGGCCGTCAGGAGGGCCGCCGATGCGGCCCCGATGAGCTCGTCCGGCGTCGTCCCGTCGGCGGGGAAGCGCGCGACGCCGGCCGAGACCGAGATCGGGCTGCGGCCCTCGGCTGACCGGCCGGCCAGGGCGTCGAGGACACGCCGGGCAACCGTCATGCCGGCCGCTCCTGGCGCCACGACGAGGAACTCGTCGCCGCCCGTCCGGGCGACGGTGTCGACGAGGCGCACGGATTCGGCGAGCACGGCCGCGACCTCGCGAAGGATGTCGTCGCCCGCGGCGGGGCCCGCGCCGTCGTTCACGGCCCTCAGGTTATCCACGTCGAAGACCGCCACCGACAGCTCCGTTCCCTGGCGGCCTGCCCGGGCGACCTCGAGCTCCAGGACACGGGACAGGGTCCGCGCGTTGGCCAGCCCGGTCAGGGCATCGGTGTGGGCCATCCGCTCCTGCCAGTCCGAGCGCTCCTGGGCGGCCGCCGTCAGGCGGGCCCTGTCGATGGCGAGGGCGATGAGGTCGGCGAGCGCGGCGAGGAGGCCGGCATCGGCCTCACCGACATGCCACGACCCTGCGCGGCTCACGGCCAGCGCTCCGAGCGGCTCGTCCATGCCGCCGCTGGCGACGCGGAGCGGCAACGTCGCCTGGGTGCTCATCGTGCCGCCGACAGCGGCAGATTCGCTACCAAGGATGGCCGTCTGGCCATGGGCCGTCCGGGCGATCGGGTGATCCGGGTTCGAGGCGACCTCGGCCTCGAGAGCCGACACCTCCTCGGGCGCGTAGCCCACGCTGGCCGCGAGCGCCAGGCTGCCGCGCACCGAGTCCCACATTGCGACGGCCGCGTGGTCGGCGCCGACGGCGGCCGTGGCGCTGGCGAGAAGCGTTGCCAGGGCGGCGTCCGGATCGGCGGATCGAGCCACGGTCGCGATCGCTCGAGCGAGGAGGACTTCAGACGGAACGCCGGACGGCTCGTGGTGGGTCAACGGGGACTCCTGCAGTGCGGCCGTGCGAGCCCGGTCCGATCGGGGAGAGACGGGTCAGGCGGGCCGCATCGTACACCGCGACGGGGCGCGCCAGACCGCGCCGGACCGCGCCCGGCCATCGAGGCCGTGACCCGGCTGCCTATACTCGGCCCGTGAAGCTCATCGTCGCCATCGTCCACAGCGAGGATGCCGGCGTCCTGGTCGATACCCTCCTCGAGGGCGAGCACCGGGCGACGCGCCTGCAGTCCTCCGGCGGCTTCCTGAAGCAGTCCAACGCCACGGTGATCGTGGGCGCCGCGGACGACCAGGTCGACGCCGTGATCGAGATCGTCCGGGCGAACTGCACGTCCCGGACCCAGGTCGTGAATCCCATGCCGCCGATCATGGAGCCGGGCGAGTTCTTCATGCCCTATCCGCTCGAGGTGGAGGTCGGCGGGGCGACCATCTTCGTCCTCCCCGTCGAGCGCTTCGAGCAGTTGTAGCTGCGGGTGGAGCTCCATGAGGCGCTCGCCTCCAGGGTCGACGCGTGGCGCCAGGCCGGCTACCCGAGCGATATTCCGGCGCTGGCAGAGATCCTGGAATTCGCCATCGAAGACGGCGATTCGGGCCCCGGTCATCTTCGATATCTCCGCGCAGCTCAGCTTCGAGCTCTCGAAACGTACTGGTATCTCCGCGTCGTCGAGCGCACCCCGTCGATCCCGGACCTGTACACGGCGCTCTTCCCGGCCGGCTCCGAACGACTTGCGGCGCTCGGCCTGGGAGCGCCCGAATTCATGGCTCTCGTCGTCGACGAGGGCTATGACGGGCTCCTGACGAAGATCCGGACCGATGATGCGTTCGTCAAGGCGCACAAGCTGGGCGTTCTCCGCGAGACCCTCACCCTCGACTACCCGAGCTACATCGTCGCCCTCGCGATGGGTGCCGGAAAGACGGTCCTCATCGGCGCCATCGCAGCCTCGGAATTCGCCCTTGCACTTGACACGCCGGAGCCGCCGTCGGACCTCCAGTTCATCGAGAACGCCCTTGTCTTCGCACCCGGGACGACGATCATCGAGTCGCTCCGCGAGCTCTCGACGATCCCGTTCGGCAAGCTCCTTCCTCCACGCCTGCTGGCACCCTTCGAGGCGAGCCTGAAGGTCACCTTCACCCGCGACGACGAGCGCGGCATTCCGGTGGTCGCGGGGAGCCGGTTCAACCTCGTCGTGACGAACACGGAGAAGATCCGCATCCAGGCGATCCCCCGGCGCCGCCAGCTGACCCTCGCGTCCCTGCTGGACATCCGCGAGCAGGAGGCCACGGAGCGGGCCAACCTCCGACTCCAGGCGATCGCCGGCCTGCCGCACCTCGGCGTCTTCAGCGACGAGGCGCACCACACCTACGGCCAGAACCTCGAGAAGCAGCTGAAGCGGGTTCGCCAGACGGTCGACTACCTCGGAGGTGCCACCAACCTGATCGCGGTCATCAACACGACCGGCACCCCGTACTTCGAGCGCCAGCCGCTCCGAGACGTCGTCGTCTGGTATGGCCTCGGGCAGGGGATCCGGGACGGGATCCTGAAGGACGTCGCCAACAACATCCAATCGTTCGCGTTCGAGGCCGACCAGGCGGACGAGTTCGTCAGCCACGTGGTCACGGACTTCCTCGAGACGTACGGTGATCACGCGCTGCCCGATGGGGCGCCGGCCAAGCTGGCGATCTACTTCCCGCAGGTGGACGATCTCGAGGAGCTGGATCCCCACGTCCAGTTGGCAGTCGCGAAGGCCGGCCTCCCGCCGACCGTCATCTTGCGGAACCACTCGCGATCGTCGACCGACGAGGTCGACGCCTTCAACCGGCTCAACGACCCGACCTCGGGACACCGGGTGATCCTTCTCGTGAACAAGGGCACGGAGGGCTGGAACTGCCCCAGTCTCTTTGCCACGGCCCTGGCTCGGAAGCTGAAGACCAGCAACAACTTCGTCCTCCAGGCGGCATCGCGATGTCTCCGCCAGGTGCCGGGCAACGATCGCTCGGCGCGGATCTACCTCTCGGACGCCAATCGCAGCGCGCTGAACACACAACTCAAGGACACCTACGGCGAGACGATCGGCCAGCTCGAACACCAAGGCCGCGCGACCACACCGAACGTGATTCGGCTCCGCAAGTTGGACCTCCCGCCGATCCGTCTGCGAGTACCGCGCCGCGTGCTCGTCCGCGGAGTCGCGCCCGCCGGAGTGCTCGCCTTCGAGCGCCCGACCGCGCCAACCCATGGCGGCGCAATGACGCGGACCACGTATGGCGTCGGGCTCGCCAACGCGACCCGCAAGATGTTGTCGGCGCTCGGCGACACGCTGGAGATCGAGACCAGCGTGGACACGATCGACGCCTACACGGCGGCCATGACCCTGGCGGCGACCTATCGGCTCGACGCGTGGCCGCTGATCGACACCCTTCGCCAGACGTATGGCGCCGCGGAGATCCCGGTCTCCCACCTCGAACCGCTGGCCCGGCTCCTGGAGGAGCGCCTCGGCCCCTACGAGGAAACGATCGAGCACGACGATGTCGAGCTCGCGATCGTCAAGCCGGACGGCTTCGACGCCGTGACACAGGCGGACGGATCAGTCGTCCGGCAGTCGGACATCGCCTACCCGGCGGACCGCGCCCACCTCGTCTTCGGGCCGGAGCGGGTCGCCGGCGAGAACCCGGCCGGCTACGGCTTCCACTACACGCCGTACAACTTCGACTCCGGGCCGGAAGCGGACTTCTACGAGAAGGTCCTGCGGGCGCTGAACGTCGCCCCTGATGACGTGCGTGAGATCTACTTCACCGGCGCCATCACCGACCCCAAGAAGACAGATCTGTCGTTCGTGTACCGGCGCGAGGGGCGCGATCATCGCTACACGCCGGACTTCGTGATCCATGCGCGCGGCGACCGCTGGCTCCTCGTCGAGATCAAGATGACCGCCCGCCGGCACGACGACGTGGAAGGCGTGGAGGGCGTCAAAGCGAAAGCGATCCGCGGGATCGCCGACGCCAACCCGGGCCGCATCTTCTACCGGATGATCTTTGCGGACGCGGTCGTGTCGGCCCCGGACGTCGCCGCCGTCGGGGCGTTCGTCGAAGGAGCGGGTGGCTGAGCGTTCATGCACGAATCGCGTCAGCGCGTGTAGGATGCGTCCATGGCCGCACGGACGACTCGGGTCAACGTCATCCTGGATGGGGAGCACGCCGTCAAGCTTCGGCGGCTCGCCGAACGGACGCACACGAACCCGGGCACCATCGCCCGGTCGCTGCTCGCCAGCGCGCTCGAGGAGGCCGATCCCGACCCACGCAACGTCACTGCCCTCCTCGACGGGATCCCGGGGGCCTGGACCGGGCAGAGCAGGGGCTGGCGGACGCGCGGGCGGGTCTGGGTATAGCGCTCGAGGACCTGTAGCCGGTGGCGGCGGTCGTCGTCACGCCCACCGCGTACCAGGATCTCGAACGGATCATCAGCTCCCACAGCCTGCCGGCCGACTCGCGCCATCGCGTCATCGCCTCGCTCCGGGTGCTTGCCCGGTTCCCGCGCCTCGGCGGCGCGCTGGAGGGCCGCTGGGCGGGATTTCGATTCCTCCTTGGCCCGTGGCGCTGGCTGCTGCTGGTCTACGTCTACGATGAGGCCGCCGATCGCGTCGCCGTGGTGACGATCCAGGACGCACGGTCGGCGCGATCGGCAACGACCAGCCGGTAACGGTCGCAGGCACGCTCGCGCCAACGCCCGATGTCGCCGCGGTCCGCGCATCCCGGACAGCCGGACCGATTCACTGGCAAGGCTGAAGTGAACGTTCCTGCACCGAACGGGGAGTGGCCTGCGGTCTGATACAGCATTCGTGGACAACCTCACGACTAGACTCACGAGCTGATTATTCGCTTGACATACGAGCTGACCTAGAGCATGGTCGTTCCCATGAATCCGCTGGTCTCGTCGTTGCATGTCGAGTACCTGCTTACGCCCACGACACAGGCTCGGCTGTCGGCGTGGGACGCGCAGGTCGCCGCCGAACCTCGGTTGCAACCCATCCGCTGGCATGTCTTCCTGGAGCGGTATCTCCGGTCCGCGACGGTGACCGCCTCTACCAGGATCGAAGGGAATCCGATGTCCCTCGATCAGGTTGATGCGCTCCTTCGAGGCGATGCGGTGGATGCGCCTCGAATCGCCCAGAGAGAGAACCTGAACTACAACCAGGCCCTCGATACCGCAACGACGTTCGCCCTGACGCCCTCCTTCGAATGGACTGAGGCCACGATCCGGGTCATCAATCACCAACTGTTGCGGGACCTTCCAGAGGATCGTCAGGGCCGATATCGCGAAGAGGCAGTGACGGTCGGGCCGTATTCCGCACCAGATCACCACATCGTGCCGAACCTCATGGCCGAGCTTGTGTCCTGGCTTCGGTCGGCGCACGAGACGCATCCACTGGTGCGGGTGGCTCTCCTGCATCTGAACCTCGTGGCCATCCATCCGTTCGTCGATGGCAATGGCCGGACCGCCCGAATCGTGTCTTCGCTCGAGCTCATGCGTTCAGGAGTCGGGGCGACCGAGCTCATCAGCATTGAGCCGTACCTCGCCGAACATCGGCCCGAGTACTTCAGCCAGATCGCCGCGACGATCGGGCCCACGTACGCGCCGGACCGCCATCCTGCGACCCCCTGGCTGGACTATTTGATCGGGATCTACGTCAACAGGCTGGGGTTCGAGGCACGGATGCGAGAGGCATGGCCGTACGACCTGGGTACGGTCGCCGATGCGCTGGCGAGTTCGAGCCATCCCGCGCAGTGGGCTCCATTCATCGCCCTGACCGGGATCTACCCGCTTCGCACCCGCTCCGTAGCGGACGCCATCGGCCGCGCGATGCCGACCGCTCGGGCTCTCCTCAACGCCATGACCCGGACCGGGTGGCTGGAGATGCGGGGCCGCACCCGGGGCGCGGCATACTACCCGGGCACCCGAACACGGCAGCTTGCTCTGAGGTCGCCGGAGGTTGTGCAGCGGTACGTGCGAGGCCTGACGCTTGGCCTCGACACCCCACAGACAGAGCCCGGTCGATGACGGACGAACCGGTGTCCTGGTCTCGCGGAGGCGTCGCGAGCCTCGGTCTATGCGAGGACCCCCTCGCCGAGCGCGTCGATGAGGTTCAGAACCTCCCGCGCTCGACCGGCGCGAATGAGGTCGACCGGTCGCTCGTGGTCGAGGGTTGGAATTGGCGTGAACAGCCAGTCCTCGGCGGCCGCGGGGTCGATGACCTCGGAGAGGCGTTCGAGCACGACATTCAACGCCAGGACGGTCTCGCGGACTGCCCAGCGTGCCGTCGTCTCTTGGCGGAGCCATCGTTGAACGGTCTTGGGATCCCGGTCCAGGATGCGCGCCACGCCACTTGCGTCGATCGACGTCGCTCGCATCACCTGCGTCAGCCGTCGAACGGCCTGGCTCTGTACGGCGCTCGTCCCGCTCATGGGGACATACGGGCAGACATAGAGCCGACACAACACCTACCGGAACAGGGGAATAGCACCGTCTTGACGTCGTCGTAGGAATTCTTACCATACGGGTATGAAAGCGACTGTTTCCGAGAAGGGCCAGGTCACCATCCCGAAGCCACTTCGGCGGCGGCTCGGGATCCGGCCCGGATCGATTCTGGAGTTCGATGCGGAGGAGGGTCGCCTCGTCGCCCGGAAGGCGAGCGAGCAGAACCCTGTTGACGAGGTCTGGGGCACGCTCGACCTGGGCGAGCCCGTGGACGAGTTCATCGAGCGCATCCGTGGTCGTTGAGTGATCACGGCCGTTGACACGAGCGTCCTCCTCGACGTCTTCACGGCCGATGCGGAGCGCGGCCGCGGTTCGCATGCCGCGCTGACGCGTTGTCTGCGCGAAGGCAGCCTCGTCGCGTGCGAGGTGGTGTGGGCCGAGCTGGCGTCCGGGTTTCGGGACGAGGACGTGCTGCTTGTCGACATGGAACGACTCGGCGTGACCTTCGAGCCCCTGGACCGGGGTGCGGCACTGGCTGCGGGAGCCGCGTGGCGGAGCTACCGCTCGTTGGGCGGCTCGCGGCAACGGATCCTGGCCGATTTCCTCATTGGTGCCCACGCCGCGGCGAACGCCGACCGGCTGCTGACCCGCGATCGCGGCTTCTACCGCACGCACTTCGCGAACGTGACCGTCCTCGATCCTGGCGACGCGCCATGACGGGTAGAGGCGGGACGACCGCCGGATGAGCGAGGGAACCTCCGTCCCGATCGCGAAGGCGAAGGGCCGGCCCATGCTCCAGTGGGTGGGCAAGCGGGCGCTCCGGGAGGTCCGCTCGTTCCCGGCCCAGCTCGTGGAGCGGTTCGCGTCGACGGCGCCGGCGGGCGCGGCGTCGGCGGACGTGGACTGGTCCGGCTGGCCGGACCGGTTCGATCGCGGGGGCCTGCTCTTCCACGGCGACAACAAGGAGGTCCTCGCCCACCTCCTGGCCAACGGCTTCCGGGGGAAAGTGGATCTCGTCTACATCGACCCGCCGTTCGACTCGGGCGCGGACTACGTCCGGAAGGTCCAGCTCCGTGGCGCGTCCGGCTCGGTCCGCCTGGACGGCGAGTCGCACACGCTCGGCGAACAGATCCAGTACACGGACATCTGGGCGAACGACACCTACCTCCAGTTCATGTACGAGCGGCTGCTGCTCATCAAGGAGCTGTTGGCGACCGATTCGGTCGCGGTCATCCACCTCGACGAGACCAGAGTTCACTACCTGAAGATCATCTTGGACGAGGTCTTCGGGTCCGAGCAGTTCGTCAACGAGATCATCTGGAAGCGCCAGACGGCACACAGCGACGTCGGCCAGGGAGCGCGGCACCTCGGCCGGCTTCATGACTCCCTGCTCGTCTACGGTCGGGGGAACTTCACCTGGAACGAGGTGTTCACGCCGTACGCCACTGGGTACACCGACGCGTTCTACAAACACGTTGACGCGGAGACCGGTCGTCGATACACCCTCAGCGATCTTGCCGCGCCCGGCGGTTCCGGCAAGGGCAACCCGCACTACGAGTTCCTCGGCGTGACGCGCTACTGGCGGTTCAGCCAGAAGCGCATGCAGGAACTCTACGAACAGGGACGAATCGTGCAGGCACAGCCCGGATCCGTGCCGCGCCAGAAGCGCTACCTCGACGAGATGCGTGGTGTGCCGCTCCAGAGCATCTGGGACGATATTCGGCCCATTCAGAGCCAGGCGGGCGAGCGGATCGACTTTCCGACCCAGAAGCCGGAAGCGCTGATCAACCGCATCGTCGATCTTGCCTCCAACCCCGGCGACATCGTCCTTGACTGCTTCATCGGGAGCGGGACCACGGCGGCGGTGGCGCAGAAGCTCGGGCGGCGCTGGATCGGGGCGGACATCAACAAGGGGGCTATCCAGACGACCGAGAAGCGGCTCGCGGCGATCATCGAGGACCAGGCTCGGGCGGCCTCGAGCGAGCAGCTCGCGATGGAGTCGAGCGAAGCGATCCGCCCGGCACAGTTGGGCTTTTCCGTCCTCCGCGTGAACGACTACGACCTCCAGATCCAGCACAACGAGGCGGTCAACCTGGCGGTCGAGCACCTCGGCGCGGACCGGACCAAGACGGACTCATTCTTCCAGGGCACGCTCGGGCGGGAGCTCCTGTACATCGTGGGCTTCAATCACCCGTGCAGCC
>JACQEH010000188.1 GCA_016200675.1 Chloroflexota bacterium
ATGGCCGTCGCGCGGAACAGCCCGGGACGGGCCGGATCGGGACCGTATCGGCCCGATGCGTCGAGGTCGCGCATGTGGCGGAAGCCCTGTTGCAGCGACCACTTCTGCGCGAGTTGCCAATCCACCGTCTCGTACAGGTACAGCAGCCCGCTGTCGCGCCCGTCACGGCCGATCAGGGCGGGCACCGGCGGCAGATACGTCTCCTTCAGGCGGCCGAGGCCCGCCGAAAGCTCATGGCCTCGCGCGGCGGCGTTCGCGACCAGGCCCTCACCTTCGATCGTGTCGAGGACCGCGAGCGCCGCGGCACAGGCGACGGGGTTGCCGCCATACGTCGTGCCGTGGGCGCCCCGGCCCCATCGCTCGTGGAGCTCCCGCCGGGCGGCGATCGCCGAGAGGGGCAGGCCGTTGGCGATCGCCTTCGCGATGCAGACGATGTCGGGGACGATCCCGGCGTGCTCGAAGCCCCACATCCGGCCGGTCCGCCCGTAGCCCGACTGGATCTCGTCGGCGACGAGGAGGATGCCGTGCTCGTCGCAGATCGCCCGAAGGCCTCGGAGGAAGGCCGCCGGCGCCGGGATGTAGCCGCCCTCGCCCTGGACCGGCTCGATGAAGATCGCCGCGACCGTCGAGGCCGGGACGACCGTCGCCAGCATCGCCCGGAGGCGCCCGAGGCAGGCCTCGCTCGCCGCGGCCTCGTCGCCGTCGAAGTCGCGCCAGGCGGCCGGGAACCGGGCGAGGTAGACGGACGGCAGGAGGGGTTCGTAGCCGCGCCGGTAGTTCGGTGACGAGCTCGTGATCGACGTCGCCCCGTAGGTCCGGCCGTGGAACGCGCCCTCGAAGGCGATGATCGCCGGCCGTCCCGTGACTCGGCGGGCCAGCTTCATCACTCCGTCGATGGCCTCCGACCCCGAGTTCAGGAGGAAGATCGAGTCGATCGGGTCGGGGAGCGTCGCCGCCAGGCGGTCGGCGAGGCGGACGACGGGCTCGGCGTAGCCCATGGCCCCGGTGGGCCCGATGAGGCGGTCGACCTGGGCATGAATCGCCGCCGACACCGCCGGGTGGGCGTGGCCGAGGGCGGTGACCGCGATCCCGTTGCCGAAGTCGAGGTACGCCCTGCCGGCCGTGTCGTGGAGGCGATGGCCGACGCCATGGCTCCACGAGCGCTCGAAGTAGCGCCCCAGGACCGGTGTCAGGTGGGCGCCGGCGCGCGCCGCGAGATCGAGGTCGCCGTCGGGGATGTCCATGGTCGTCCGAGTATAGGAGGCGGCCGGGCGCGGCCGGGCGCGGGCGGGTGGCACAATCCGGGGCACGTCCGCCGCCATCCCGTTCGTCCCGCCTCGAGGTATCCGTGGCCATCGACTTCCGACTGAGCGACGAGAACCGGCTCGTCCAGCAGACCGTCCGCGACTTCGCCGAGAACGAGATCCTGCCCTTCATCCGGGAGTGGGATGCGAAGGGCGAGGTCCACCGCGAGGTCTTCGCCAGGATGGCCGCCCTCGGGCTCCTCGGCGCCCCGATCTGGGAGCAGTGGGGCGGCTCCGGTATGGACTACCTGAGCTTCGCCATCATCTGCGAGGAGCTCGAGCGCGCCGACACGGCCTTCCGCGTCGTCCAGAGCGTCCACGTCGGGCTCAACTCCCTGACCCTCATGCAGTGGGCGACCGAGGAGCAGAAGCAGCGCTGGCTCGTGCCCCAGGCGAAGGGCGAGAAGCTCGCGACGTTCGGCCTCACCGAGCCGGGCGTGGGCACGGACGCCGCGAACCTCGCGACCACGGCCCGGCGCGACGGCGAGAGCTACATCCTGAACGGCCAGAAGATCTGGATCAGCATCGCCGACCTCGCCGACCACTTCCTCGTCTTCGCCACCGTCGACCGCTCGAAGAAGCACAAGGGCGTGACCGCATTCCTGCTGGAGCGGGGCATGGCCGGGCTCTCCACCGACACGCTCCACGGCAAGCTCGGCATCCGGGCGGGCAACACCGGGATCATCAACATGGACGAGGTCCGCGTGCCGGCCGAGCACCGCATCGGCGAGGAGGGCGAGGGCTTCCTCATCGCCATGAGCGCCATCGACCAGGGCCGGTTCACCGTCGCGGCCGGCAATGTCGGCCTCGCCCAGGCCTCGCTCGACGCCTCGCTGAAGTACGCCCACGAGCGCCAGACCTTTGGCCAGGAGATCGGTCGGCACCAGCTCGTCAAGCAGATGCTGGCGAAGATGGTGGCCGGCATCGAGGCCGGGCGGCTGCTCGTCTGGCGCGCGGCGTTCCTCAAGAACCTCGGCGTCCGGAACACCCGCGAGACGTCCCTCGCCAAGTGGTTCGCCACCGACCACGCCGTCGCCAGCGCCCTCGACGCCATCCAGATCCACGGGGCCAACGGCTACTCCAACGAGTTCCCGGTGGAGCGCCACCTCCGGAACGCGAAGGCCGCCGTCATCTACGAGGGGACCAGCCAGCTCCACACCCTGATCCAGGCCGACTACGCCCTCGGCTACCGCGAGGACCGCCCGATCCGCTGCGAGCCGCTCCCGGCCCAGGGGTTCGAGCGGGCACCCGCCTCGCTCGCCGCCGGCGCCGGCAGAGCCTAGGCACCTGGCCCCGAGGTCGGCCCGGCCGTGAGGAACGGGACCGCGGACGCGGTCGCCGGCCGCTTCAGCGAGGCCGAGGTCCGGACGCTGGCGTCGCTGGTGGCCACCTTCGTGCCGGCGGCCGACGCCACGCAGATCGCGGGCCTTGCCGCGCAGGCCCTCGTGCGGGCGGCCGACCCGGCCCAGGTCGTCCAGCTCCGCCTGGTCCTGCGCCTCCTGGAGAATCCGCTCGCGAACCTGGTCACGGCCGGTCGCCCCCGGGGGCTGTCGGCGCTGGCGGTCCCGGAGCGCGAGCGGCTGCTCCTTCGCTGGGCCCACTCGCCGATCGCCCTGAAGCGATCGGGCTTCCAGGCCTTCCGGAAGCTGATCTCGTTCCTTGCCTACGCGGCCCCGGGCCTCGACGGACCGAACCCGCTCCTGACGACGCGTCCTGGAGGCCGGGCCGGCGGTGGACGAGGCGACGATGCCGCGCACGGAGCTCGACGCCTTCTCGCGGCTCTACCTCAACCACGGCCTCCTGGCCACCTGGGACGGGGCCATCAGCATGCTCGCCGGGTCGGGCGTCGGCGGCGGGACGCTCGTCAACTGGATGACCTGCATCGACGCGCCCGGGTCGGTGCGCGCGGCGTGGGCTCGCGACCATGGCCTCGACGGGCTCGACGGTGCCGAGTGGGACGCCGACCGGGCGGCGATCGAGGACGAGATCGGGGTCACGGCGTCCGCCTTCATCCCGCCAAAGGACGAGGCGATCCTGCGCGGTGCGGCCGCCCTGGGCTGGGAGGCGGCGCCGATCCGGCGGAACGCCCGGAGCTGCACGGACTGCGGCTCCTGCCCCTTCGGCTGCCCCCGCGGCACGAAGCTCGGCGGGCTGCGGGTCCACCTGCCGCGGGCCGTCGCCCACGGGGCGAGGGTCGTCGACCGCGTCCGGGTCACGGAGGTCCTCTACGACCATGGCCGGGTCACCGGAGTGGCCGGCAACCTCCTGGTCGAAGACCCGGCGAGCGGCATGCCGGTCCTGGGCCCGGCCGGCGGCCCGTCGGCGGCCATTCGGCGGCTGGTCGTCCGGGCGCCGCAGGTCGTGCTGACCGCGGGCGCGCTCCGCAGCCCGGCCATCCTCCAGGCCGGCGGCACTGTCCACCACGCCGTCGGGCGCCACCTCCGACTCCATCCCGTGCCGGTCGTGGCGGGGCGCATGGCCGACCCGGTCGACATCTGGCGCGGAACGATGCAGGCGGCCCGGTCGGCCGAGTTCATCGATGCCGACGGTGGCCGCGACGGCTATGTCATCGAGTCGGCACCTGGCCACCCGGGCCTGCTGGCCCTCGCGGTTCCGTGGGACGGGGCGGCCGAGCATGCCTCCTGGATCGAGGCCAGCCGGCATCTGTCGCCGCTCGTCGCGGTCACGCGGGACGGCGGCGAGGGGCGCGTGTCGCGCACCGGTTCGGGGCGGGTCCGCGTCGACTACCGCCTCGACGCGGTCGGGGTCCGGACGCTTCGCCACGCGGCGGCGTCGATGGCCCGCCTGATCCGGGCGGCCGGCGCCCTCGAGATCCTGGCCGCCGCCACGCCGATCATTCGCCATCGGGTTGACGGGCCGGACGAGCCGGCGCGCTTCGAGGCCTACCTCGCCAGGGTCGGGACGATGGACTTCGGACCGAACCGGGGGACCGTCTTCTCGGCCCACCAGATGGGCACGATCCGGATGGGCGCGGACCCCGCCGACCATGCCGCGGATGCCCGCGGGCGCGTGCGCGGGGCGGACACTCGGGTCATCCCCGGCCTCTACGTCGCCGACACATCCACGTTCCCGACCGGCCTCGGGGTCAACCCGATGCTGGCCGCGATGACGATGGCCCGGCGGGTCAGTCGGACGGTCGCGGCCGAGGGTCGCCCGGCGAGCTGAAGGTCGGCCCCGCAGCACCCGTCGTCGCGCGCGACGCACCCGAATCGCGTTCGTCGGCCGCCGCCCCAGGGGGCCGCGGGCCGTTGATCGCGAGTGCCTCTTCCGGATCCACGCCGACGGCGGCCCGTGCCGCGCGCCCGCGCGCGGTCACGATCATCGCCACCGCGGCGACGATGACCGCCGACGCGATCAGCGTCCGGGGGGTGATCGGCTCGGACAGGAAGACCGCCCCGAGTCCGACGGCCACGACCGGGTTGACGTAGGCATAGGTCCCGACGAGCGACAGCGGCGCGTTGCGCAGGAGCCAGGCATACGCGTTGAACGCGAGCAGACTGCCGATGAAGACCAGGTAGACCATCGCCCCGATCGAGCGCTCGGAGATGGCACCGGGGTCAAAGCGGCCGAACTCGCCCGTGATGGCGCTCTCGGCCAGCAACGCCAGCGAGCCGGCGAGCATCTGGACGGCGGTCGAGACGAGCGGGCGGCGGGGCAGCTGGGCCGCGTGGGCCGAGAAGAGCGAACCGTGTGCCCAGCCGATCGGGCTCAGGATCAGGGCGCCGACGCCGAAGAGCTCGAACGTCGCGCCACCGGCCGGCCAGACGAGGAGCGCGACACCGGCCAATCCGAGGCCGATCCCTCCGACGACGATCACGGGCAACCGCTCACGGAAGTAGAGCCAGCCCAGGAACGCCAGCCAGACCGGCATGATCGCGATGAGGACGGCCGCGATGCCCGAGGCGACGGTCAGCTCGCCGTAGGCCACGAAGCCGTTGCCGATCCCCAGCAGGAGGGCGCCGACGATGGCCGCGTCGCGAACCTGGCGGAGCGTCGGCCGGACGCGAAGGAGGTCGCCGCGGGCGATCTCCCACGCAAGAAGGATGCCGCCAGCGATCGCGAAGCGGATCGCCAGCATGAGGAACGGCGGGATCGACTCGATGGCGATCGCAATGCCCAGGTAGGTCGAGCCCCAGACGACGTAGAGGGTCGCCATGGCGGCCCACAGGCGAGGCCCACCGGGTCGCTTTGGCATAGCTGACTGGTCCAAGATTTCGGGAGTGTAGCGGGCCATCGCCGCGGGCGCCAGTGATTCCCCGTGACGTCCGAACCGGTCAGGCGGCCGCCAGCGCCCCAGACGCCGGACGGCACTCGCGGCAGGCCCGGTAGCCCGCCGCCAGCGCGGCGCCGAGGGACCCGAACGGGCGGCGGTGGGGAGCAGCGATCCGGCGGGCGTTGTGGCAAGTCGGCAGGCAGACGATCTTCGTGGTGGCCGAGCCGAGGAATCGACGGCCGGACCGGGCGGCCACCTCGAGCTCGTCGGGATCGAGGCCTTCCGAGGCCAGGATCGTTCGCTTCGCCGCCGGTCCGCCGAGCGAGTACTGGCCGATGGAGCCGTCACTCCGGACGACCCGGTGGCAGGGCACGACAAGTGGGACCGGGTTGTGGGCGAGGGCCGTCCCGACGGCCCGGACCGCCCTCGGGTGGCCGATCTCGGCGGCGATCCAGCCGTACGGCCGGACCTCGCCGCGGGGGATCTCCAGGGCCTTCATCCAGACCGCGACCTCGAAGGGCGTTCGGCCCCGCAGGTCCAGGGGGATCCGGACCCGGCGACCACCCGCAAGGCGCGCGGCCACGGACCGGGCGAGCCGCTCGGGCATCCCCGACGCGCGCGCCAGCGGCCGGCCGACTCGTGCCGCGAAGCGCTCGGCGAACGACTCCGGGTCATCGGCCCGGTCGATCCACGAGATCCCGCGGCCGTTCCAGGCCACCGCGATCGGGCCGAGCGGGGAGGGGAGCTCGGCCCACGCGTCGGCGAGACCGGTGCGGACGAGGGCGCCCGCAGCCACGGTCGCCGGAGCCGTCAGGGACAGGCCCGCCAGTGCCCGGACGAGGGCTTCCTCGTCGGCGGCGGGCGTCGCCGCTGAGCGTGCGTGCTGTGAAGTCGTCATGCGGTCAGCTCCTTCACGGAGGTCGTGGGGTCGAGGAAGTCGGGGGCGAGGTGGAGGCGAAGCTGGGCCAGGCCCCGATGGACCTGGGCCTTGACCGTTCCTTCCGGACGGCCGAGCGCCAGGGCGGTCTCGGCGACCGATAGCCCGTCGACGTGACGAAGGACGATCGCCTCTCGCATGGCCGGCGGCAGGCGGAGCAGCTCGTCGGCGAGCCGCCGACGGGCATCCCGTCGTTCGGCCATCTCGAGGGGTCCTGCCGCGGACGGGATGCGCGGCTCCAGGCCTGCGACCACGAGTGGTTCCAGGGACGTCGGCGGGCGACGGTCGGTCGCCCGGCGCCGGCGGTTGCGGGCGAGGTTGACGGCGATCGTTGCCAGCCACGGCTTCAACCGGAGGGCCCGGATCCGGTCGGCGTCGTACGTCCCGAGAGCGGCATGCGCCCGGACGAGGGCGTCCTGGGCGACCTCTTCCGCGTCGCTCGGCACGCCGAGGGTACGATGCGCGATCGTGTAGAGGCGTCCCGCGTGCGCCTCGACGAGGGCCGGAAAGGCCTCGTCGAGGTCCTTGGCGAGCCGGTAGCAGAGCGCGTCGTCAGGGTCCATCGATCTCCACAACACGGTCCCGGCGGGATCGGTTGCAGTGTGCCGGGTCGATCAGGCCCCTGCGAGGACCTCGATCTCCCCGGTTGGCTGGACGAGGAAGATCCAGATGTCCCAGGCCACGTGGCTGACGATCAGGGCGCCGAGCGGGACCCCGGCCGCGTACAGCGCGCACCAGTGCGCGCCGGCGACCCCGGCCGCGCCCATCAGGGTGAAGTTGCCGGAGGTGACGTGGACGCCGCCGTACGCGCCCGCGGCAAGGGCCGCGCCGCGCCAGCGCCCGAAGCGCCGCATCAGTGCCGCCTGGATGAGGCCCCGCCAGAAGATCTCCTCCGCAGGCCCGACGATCGTCGCCAAACGGGTGGCGATCTCCGCCTGCGGTCGGAGGGTTCGAAGGGCATAGATCTCGCGGATCTCGGCGTCGCCCGTCGGGACGTAGCGCCGGGCGAAGCGGTCGCCGAGCTGGAAGGTGACGTACAGGACCGCCGCGGAGGCGAGCCCCAGCGGCACGTGCCACCAGCGCAGGCGGGCGCCCCGGGCCGGGGCCGACGCCAGGAGGGCCAGCCCGCCGAGGCCCAGGCCGGTCCAGGTCATGCGCGTCCAGAACCGGTCGCGCGGCCCCCGGAACGTGGAGGTGAAGGCCGCGCCGGCCGCCGCGAGCCCGATCGCGAGTGCCAATGCCCCGGGCCGGTCGTCCACGGCTCGGTCCTCAGCCACGCATGAGCCCGGACAGGAGGATCCCCGCCACCAGGAGGCCGCCGAACGCCAGGTGGAGGCGGGCCGTCTGGAGGTCGATCATGGCGATGGCCCGGGCCTGGCCCGTCGCCCCGAGCTCGGCCGAGCGGACGACCTGGGCGAGGAACGGCAGGGACAGGATGGCCACCAGCGTCGCCGGGGGCAGGAGTGCGAAGGCGACCGCCAGGCCGAGCGTGATATAGGCACCCAGGACGAGCGCGACGTACGAGTAATGCGCCCACTCCCTGCCCAGCCGGGAGGAGAGGGTGACGATGCCGGCCCGGGTGTCCTCGCTGATGTCCCGCCACTCGTTGCCGTGGAGAATCGCCGCCACGAGCAGCCCCACGGGTACGGACAGGATCAGGGCGACGACGCTCCACAGACCGGTCACCGCGAAGTAGCTGCCGACGACCATCAGCGGGCCCATCAGGACGAAGACGAGGGGCACGCCGAGGGCTCGGTACTTGTACTGGAGCGGCGGGGCCGTGTAGCCGTAGCCGCCGACCAGCCCGAGCAGGCCCAGCGCGATGATCGCCGGTCCCCGCAGGGCGATGAGGTAGACGCCGATGGCGATGGCGAGGACGAACGCGAGGCCGGCGAAGAGGAAGGCCCCGCGCTCGCTCATCCGGCCCTTGACGATGGCATGGCTGGCCCGGGGCGAGACGATCGTGTCGATGCCCTGCCGGACGTCGTAGATCTCGTTGACGATGTTCGTGCCCGAGTGGAGGAGGACCCCGCCGGCGAGGGCGGCGAGGAAGGGCAGCAGCGCGAAGCGGCCGTCCACCGCGGCGAGGGCGCCGCCGGCCGCGACCGGGATCACGGATGCCGTGTAGGCGAACGGCCGGAGGATCTCCCAGGTCGCGCCCAGGCGCCGCCGCGCTCCTTCGAGGAGCCCCAGGCGGCGATCGTCGGCGAGGGCGTCGGCTGGACGCGGACGTGGATCGTCCGTCGACGGGTCGCCATCGCTCGATACGGTCACCAGGCTGCGGTCGGCTCCCTCGCGGCCACCTGCCTCGGAGGGGATCGAGGCATAGATGGCCGCCGCCGCCACGAGCTCGTCGATCTGTCGCTCCTCCTGGAGGACCGGCTGGAGGAGCGGCAGGTGAAGCCCGGCGACGCGGTGGAAGGCCATCGCCTTCTCGGCCACGTCCTCGCGGGTCCCGCAGAGCATGAAGGCGTCGAGCAGCTCGTCGGGAACGAGGTTGCCGGCCGTCGTGTAGTCCTCGGCCCGCCAGGCCGCGGCGATGGCGTCGCGGAGGCCGGCGTCGAAGCCCGCCCGGCGCAGGGAGATGTCGGAGAGGATCGACATCATGTAGATGACGAAGGGCTCGCGCTTGGCGCGATTGAGGGCCTCACGGCGGGTCTTGTCGACGAGGGAGAGCAGGTAGCCGGCCGATTCCAGGGAGGCGGGATCGCGGCCGGCCTCCTCGGCCGAGGCGCGAAGGCGGTCGAGGATACCGGCCAGGGACGGGATCGACTCGGCCGGCCGGGCGAGGTAGCCATCCGCCTTCTGGCCCGCGAGGGTCACGAACTCCTTGCGATAGGCCGCGATCGAGATCGGGATCCGGTGCGCCGGCGCGAACATCGGCTGGATGGGCGGCAGGCCGGGCGTGGCCGACGGCAGACGCTCGCCGGCCCACAGGGCGCGGACCTGGTCGATGGCGGCCGAGACCCGCTCGATGGCGGCCCCGGGGTCGTAGGGGATGCCCATCTGCTTGAGCCGCAAGGGGAGTCCGGTGCCCATGCCCATGACGACCCGGCCGGGCAGGATCTCATCGAGGGCGGAGCCGGTCATCGCCAGGACGACGGGATGGCGGGTGTAGGGGTTCACGGCCCCAAGGGCGACGCGGAAGCCCGTCCCGTCCTCGTCGCCGGCGATGCCCTGGGCGACGACGCTGGCGAAGGTGATCGCGTCGCGCTCGTAGTACGAATCGTGGATCCACACGGAATCCAGGCCCGCGTCGCGGGCTCGGCGCGACCAGTCGAGGACGTCTTTCGGATCGCCCCTGGCGGCAAGGCCCAGGCCGATGGGGCGGGCGAGCGTGCGCATCGTGGCTCCGTGGCAAGTTCCGGCATCCTGGCCCGGCACCGGTCGCTCACATGCTACCACGGTGTAGCCGGTTATTGGCCGGGCGGCTCATGCGACAATCCGGCCCCATGCGTCCGCCGCCGGCCTGATTCGCGCGTGCTCCCCTCGGTGGCCCTCGATCGCGCCCTCGCCCGGCGGCTGGCCGTCCACGAGGCGGCCGTCCACGCCCGGGGCGGGCGAGAGCTCCGGGACATCGGCGATGCCTACCTCCTCCATGACCCCGGCGACCCGGAGCCGTTCTGGAACCGGCTCGCTGCGCCGGCCTGGCCGGACGACGGCCCTGCCTTCGACCGCCGGCTGGACGAGGTGACGACGCTCTTCGCGACGCTCGGGCGCCTGCCTCACATCCGGACCCTGCCGCTCGGGGGTCGGCCGTCCGACCTCGAGGCGCGGCTCGTCGAGGCGGGCTTCCGTCCGGTCGGCCGCGACCGGGCGATGGTCCTCACCGACAGCGGCCCGATCCTCGCCCTCGCCCGGACGCTCGGCCGGCGCGCCGACCTGCGGGTCGAGGCGATCGGCTCGGGCGAGGCGGCACGGGCGATGGACGCGGCACGCGTGCTCGTCGAGGCCTTCAACGTCGAGACGGACCGCATCCCGGCACTCGCGGCCGAATCGCTGGCCGCGGCTCGCCGGCCCGGGGGCGCGTCGCTCCTCCTCTTCCACGGCGACCGACCGGTCGCGGCCGCGCGCCGGGTCACCCTGGACGGCGCCACCTACCTCTCGTCGATCGGCACCATCCCTGCCTTCCGTGGGCGCGGCTACGCCTCGCTCCTGACGGCCGAGGCGGTTCGGCAGGCCATGGCCGAGGGGACGAGCCTCGTCCACCTCCTCGCCGACGCGGAGATGGATTCAGCCGCCAGGCTCTACGCCCGCCTCGGATTCGAGGCGGTCGGCGCCCCGATCGCGGACCTGATGGCGCGCTGACGCGAGCGGGGGTCGGCACGACCTTCGCCACCGCCCGAGCCGGCAAGCCGGTACCATCCGGAGCCATGATCGACCTCCCCGGGACCGTCCTGCGCGCCGCCGCGCCGGCCGACGCCACGCGCATCGCCGAGCTCTTCACCGACGAGGGCTATCCGGTCACGCCATCCGCGGTCGAGGCCCGTCTCGGTCGGCTCCGCGATCCCGATTCGCAGGTTGTCGTGGCCGATGCCGAAGGGGTCGTGATCGGCTTCGTGGCCTTGCACGTGATGCCCCGCTTCGAGCACGACGACGTGGCCGTCCGCGTGCTCGCCCTGGTGGTCGACGCCGGGGCGCGGGAACGGGGAGTCGGGCGGGCCCTCCTGGCCCGGGTCGAGGAGCTCGCGGCTGCCGCCGGAGCAGCGTTTGTCGAAGTGACGGCCGGACATCATCGCCCGGACGCCCGGCACCTGTACGAATCGCTCGGCTACGACGCAGCCCTGACGGCCTACCTGCGCAAGCGTCTCTGACGGCCGGCGCACAGGAATGACGGGCGGGCCTACCAGCGTTCTTGGTGGACGATCTCGCCGAGCGGCCTGCGTCCGCCGGGCTTGAGGGGCCGCGTCAGGGCCGTCGGGTCGGCCGGGTAGCCGAACGACAGGAGGTACTCGCAGGCCAGCTCCTCCGGATAGCCGAGGAGCCGGCGGGCGAGATCGGGCTCGTAGACGGTCGCCGGGCAGCTGCCGATCCCGAGCGACCAGGCCGTCAGGATCATGTTCTGTGCGGCGAGCCCGAGATCCCAGAGGACGGACAGCGGCTCGCCGGCCGCCCGCGGATCGGGGGTCACGAGGGCGACCGCGGCGGCAGCCCGGGCGAGGTGCCCGGCGTACATGCCGACGGCCGCCAGCTCATGCAGGAGCGCGCGTTCGGTGACGACGATGAAGGCCCAGCGCTGGGAGTTCTTCGAGCTGCTGGCCCGCCGCCCCGCGTTGAGGATCGCCCGGAGGTGGGCGGGATCAAGCGGGCGATCCTCGAACCGCCTGACCACCCGCAGGCTGGCGATCGCCGTCGCGATGTCCACGCTCAGCCTCCGGATCCCGCGGTCGGAGCCGGTTCGACATCCGGGACGGGCGGCAGCGGCCGGTCGTCCCGGGTGATCGCCGAGAACGCATGGTCGGGCTCGATCGGACGGTGGGCCGGCACGGACGCCGCGAGGCAGGCCGCCTCGTGGGGAGGCAGCGGGCCGCCGAGTGCCGCGGCGAGGAACCGCCCGATGGCGGCCCGGTAGGCGGGATCCTCGTACAGCCAGCTGTGCTGCCCGCCGGCGATGACGAGCTCCTCGACGGTTGCCGCTTCCGGGTCCCCGGCGCGCGCCGTCCGGGCGGCCGCGGCGAGGCGCCGGAGATGGCCGACCGGCACCACCCGGTCGTCCGACCCGTGGATCAGCAGGACCGGGCCTCGATAGGCGCGGGCCGCCGCGGAAGCCGAGATCGCCGCCACCGCATGGCCCCGCGGTTCGAGGTAGATCCGGGTCGTGAGCCAGGCCAGCGGATAGGCGATCGGGTCGGGGATGGGCAGGCGCGCCAGTCGGAACGTCTGGCGAGTGAGTCGCCACGGGTCGGCCGGCGTGGCGGTCAGGATCGCGGCCGCCACGCGGGGTTCGGCGGCCGCGGCGAGGATCGCGCCGATGGAGCCCATCGAGTGGCCGAGCACGGCGACCGCCGTCGCCCGCCGATCGGCGAGGGCCGCTTCGACGGCGGCGAGGGCGTCCGTCCCGAATTCGCCGGCGCTGACCGGGATCGTCTCGGCCGGGTTCAGGCCATGGCCTCGGATGTCGACCGTCAGGACGTGGTAGCCGAGGGCGTGCAGGAACTGGGCATTGGGGAGCGTCCGATGGCGCGCGGACTCCCAGCCGTGGACGAGGACCACCACCGGCGCCTGGCCATCGCCCGGGGCCGGGATCCACCAGGCGGGCAGCTCCAGGCCGTCCGGGGTCCGGACCGCCCGCGTCTCGAACGGCAGGCCGAAGTCGGCCGGATCGCTCGTCGGCGCCGATGGCCGGGGGTAGCCGGCCCGCGAGCGGTAGACGTGGGCGAAGCGCCAGGCAAGGGCGAAGGGGGCGACGGCGAGGGCCGCGGTCGCACCGGCCACCCGGGCGCGATGTCGCGTGGTCATGGCTACAGGGGACGGCACATCGACGCAGCCTGTCAACTGGCCCCTCGCCGAAGGCCCGTCCGGCCCCCCGTACACTGATCGGATGCCAAGACGCGATCCACACGACATCCTGGGCGTCGCGCGGGGGGCTTCGCAAGCGGTCATCAAGGCCGCCTGGCGGAAGCTCGCCCGGGTCCATCACCCCGACGTCGCGGGCGCGGATCCCGTTGCGGCGCGGTCGGCCACGCGGAAGATGGCCGAGATCAACCGGGCCTACGAGCAGCTGCAGGGGGACGGTGCCGGCCGGGCGACGACGGACGGCGCGGCGCCGGCGCCGGAGCGCCGGTCCACCTGGCCGCCGAAGCCCCGGCCGTCGCGGCCGGTCACGGGCCGCCTCGACACGACCGAGACCTTCCGGCCGCGCAACCAGACGATGGGTCCGACGGCGTTCCCGGTGGGCCAGGAGCCCCTCCGGGTGGAGCGCATCGATCCCGAACCGCCGCGCGCGTCGCAGCCGACCGGTCCCCTCGATCGCAGCCGGACGCCGGGCTTCCGGCCGGCGCCGCTGCCCTCGGTCGAAGTGGCGCGCACGCACGTGATCGAGTTCGGGAAGTTCCACGGCCACACACTCGGCCAGATCGCGGCCTTCGAGCCGAGCTACATCGACTGGCTGGCGCGGACGATCTCGCACGACCCCGAGCTCGTCGCCGCGGCCCGCTCCCTGCAGGCCGACCTCGACCGGCGGGGGATCGTCCGCCGGCCACGGCCGGCGCCGGTTCGCTAGACGGGGGCGTACGGCGGCGAGGAGCGACGGCGCCGCCGGGGACCGCGACGCGAGCCGTGCCGCCGGGAGGCGTGGCCGGCGGCCACGTGGTCGCTTCGGGCTGGACGTGGACGATCGCCCCTCGCGCGTCGCGGGAGGCGATCGATGACGGCTGGAGCGATGATTCCCGCCGAGACGCGCGCCGGCTCGAGGCCGAATGCCTTGCCTTGGTTACTCGGCTCGTGACCCTCGTCCGGGATCCCTCGGCCCGACCGTCCTCGGTCCGAGCGTCCGTTCGAAGCTCCGTGGCCGACGCCCCGAGTGCCCCCGGAGTCGTCGCG
>JACQEH010000186.1 GCA_016200675.1 Chloroflexota bacterium
ATCGGCGACGTGCGCGGGCCCGGGCTCATGGTGGGGGTCGAGTTCGTGACCGACAGGATCACGAAAGCGCCCGATGGGGCGCTCGTGGATCGGCTGGTCGCCCGGTCGGCGGACCTCGGGCTGCTGGTCCTGTCGTGCGGGCCGGAGCACCAGGTGGTGCGCTGGATCCCGCCCCTCGACGTCAGCGGCGCGGAGATCGCCGAGGCGCTCGAGATCTTCGGCGAGGCGCTCCGGACGGTCTGACCCCCGTCCGGGTGGCACGCGCCGGCGCGGCGGTGCCGCGCCGGAAGGCGATCTCGCGCGTGTGCAGCCCGCGCGAGACCTAGCGGTTCTGGTGGAGGAAACGGAGGACGTCGTCGAGTCGGAACCGGCGATCGCCGCGCTTGCAGACCCGGTAGAAGGGGAGCTCGCCACGGTCGCCCAGGCGCTTCACCGTGTTGACGTGGAGATGGAGCATCTCCGCGACCTCGGTGGCGGTGAGCATCGGCCCGAGTTCGTTGACCGTCATCGATGCCATAGCCATGTGGTGCCTTTCGATTCGTTCCGGCAGTGACCGACCGGGGCACATCCGGTGTCGACCGGTGCGGTGCGGCTCGTTGCCGACCAGAACGTAGGGGTCGGCGGGAGTCTCCGGAAGCCGTACTTCGGTTCTGGTCCCGGGCAGTACCCCCGGGTACCTCACGCTCCGATAGCATCCGGAGATGCCCTCGCACGACGCGCCCCGGTGAAGGCCGCCCCTCCGACCTCCTATCGGGCCCTCCTCGAGGTTCCCTTCCTCGGCCGCGCGCTCGGTGGCATGCAGCTGGTGCGCGTCGGGCAGGCGATGGTCGGCGTGGCCCTCGTGCTCTTCAGCCTGACCCGCTACGGATCCCCGGCCCTGGCCGGCCTCGTCACGTTCGCCGGCATCGCGCCGGGGCTCCTCGTCAGTCCCATCGGCGGGGCGCTCCTGGACCGCCACGGCCGGACCCGCCTGATCCGACTGGACCTCGTGATCGCGGTCCTCTCGCTGCTCCTGATCGCCGTGCTCGCCCAGCTCGACGCCCTGCCGGCGGGCCTCCTCGTCCTGATCGCGGCGATCTCGTCCC
Source organism: Chloroflexota bacterium (assembly GCA_016200675.1). Taxonomy (GTDB): domain Bacteria; phylum Chloroflexota; class Limnocylindria; order Limnocylindrales; family CSP1-4; genus UBA5189. The sequence goes on from JACQEH010000186.1 coordinate 1,086, forward strand.
TGACCGGACCGCTCGGCGCCACGGGAATGCGGACACTCTTCCCGCTCATGGTCCCGGCCAACCTGTGGGAGCGGGTCAACGCCATCGATTCGAACGGCTACGTGGTGGCGACGATCATCGGACCGCCCCTCGCCGCGGTCATGGTCGGCGCCTTCGGCGGACCGGCCGCGCTGGTCGTCATCGCCGGGCTCCTGGCCATCGCCGTCGTCGTGCTCTTCCCGGTCCCAGAACCGGCGGCCGAGATCGCGACGACCGGGGACCTCCTCCGCGACGCCTGGGACGGGCTCCGCTACACGTGGGGCAACACCACCCTGCGCGGCATCGGCCTGTCGATCACGACGCTCAACGTCGGGGGCGGGGTGGTGTCGATCGTCGTACCCCTCCTCGTCCTCGATCGCCTCCACCTCGGGGAGGCGGCCGTCGGCATCGTCTTCGCGGTCCAGGGCGTCGTTGGCGTCGCGGCCGGCCTGCTCGCCGGGCGGATCGACACCCGGGGTCGAGAGGTCCGGCTGTTCGCCGGCCCGATGATCGGCTTCGTGCCGGCAGTGGCCGTCCTCCTGATCCCCGGCCTCGGCCCGATCGTCCTCTCGATGGCGATCATGGGCGCCGTGAACGGCCCCATGGACGTTGCCATGTTCACGCTCCGCCAGCGCCGGACGGACGCGGCCTGGATGGGCCGCGCCTTCGCCATCTCTATGGCCTTCAACTTCGCCGGCTTCCCGATCGGGGCCGCGATCGCCGGCTGGCTGGCGAGCACCTCGATCGAGGCCGCGATCGTCGTCGGCGTGCTGGCCTCCGCCGCCGGGACGGTCATGGCCTGGACGCTGATCCCGCGATCGGACGAATGACGGGGCCGCGGTGGCCCGCGGTGGCCCACGGCGACGTTGTCGTTCGGATGGCGCCCCCGGCAGGATTCTAACCTGCGACCTTCCGCTTAGAAGGCGGCTGCTCTGTCCACTGAGCTACGGGGACGGTGCGTCCACTCTACCCTAGGGTCCATGCCTCGCCCGCCGACCCAGATCCAGACGCGGCCCGCGCTCTCCCGGCCGGAGGCCGCGGCCGCCCTGGCCCGCTGGTGGTCGATCGAGGCCGATCTCGAGGACCTGCCCAGCGAGCGCGACCAGAACTTCCTCGTCCGCGGTGGGGCCGGCGAGCCGGCCTTCGTCCTCAAGGTCGCCAACCTCGAGGAGCACTTCGACTTCCTCGAATGCCAGAATGCCGCGATGGCCCGCCTGGGGCGGGCAGGCGTGCCGGTGCAGCCGCTGGTGCCGGCCGAGGACGGGCGCGAGATCGTGGCGCTCGGCGACCCTGGACCGCCGTGGTGCCGGTTGCTCGAATGGCTCCCCGGCCGGATGCTTGCCTCCGTGGCGCGCCCGACCGGCGACCTGTGGACGGATCTCGGGACGACGATGGGCCGCAGCGCCTCGGCCCTCCTCGACTTCGACCACCCGGCGGCGCGCCGTGCCTTCCAGTGGGATGTTCTACATGCCGCCACCGTCATCGGTGACGGCCTGGCGTCGATCCCCGACCCTGACCGGGCCCGGCTTCTCGGCGACGCGCTCGCCCGCCTGGGAGCGGACCTCGTCCCGCGCCTGCCGGGCCTCCGCCGGAGTGCGATCCACAACGACGCGAACGACCACAACGTGGTCGTCGACGACGCCGGGACACGGGTGACCGGCCTCCTCGACTTCGGCGACATGGTCCATTCCGTGACGGCCCAGGAGGCTGCGGTCGCGTGCGCCTATGCGATGTTCGAGCGGCCCGACCCCGCCGGCGTGATGGGCCGGATCGTGGCCGGCTTCGACGCGACATGCCGCCTCACCGCCGACGAGCTCGACGCCCTCCCGTCCCTCGTCCTCGCCCGGCTCGGAGCGAGCGTCGCCATCTCGGCGGTCCAGGCGCGCCAGGCCCCCCACCCGTACCTGCGGATCTCAGAGGCCCCGGCGTGGAGCATGATCGAGTGGTTCCTCGCCCGGTCGCCGTCGGCCCTCCGGCTGACCATTCACGAAGCCGTGAGCAGATGAGCGACGACCTCCTGGCCCGGCGGCGCGCGCGACTCGGGCAAAGCCTGTCGCTCAGCTACCGCGAACCGCTGACGATCGTGCGTGGCGAGGGCGCCTACCTGGTCGACGCGAACGGCCGGGCCTACCTGGACCTCGTCAACAACGTGGCCCACGTCGGCCACGCCCATCCCCGGGTGGTCGAGGCCGCCGCCCGCCAGAAGGCACTCCTCGAGACGAACACCCGCTACCTCCATCCGATGGTCCTCGACTACGCGGACCGCCTCGCCGCGATGCTGCCGCCCCGCCTGGAGGTCATCCACCTCGTGAACTCGGGCAGCGAGGCAAACGAGCTCGCGTTGCGGATGGCGCGCGCCGCGACGGGCCGCCGCGACGTGGCGGTCCTCGAGGGTGGCTACCACGGCAACACCTCGGGGCTGGTCGACGTCAGCCCCTACAAGTTCGACGGACCCGGCGGGGGCGGTCGGCCGGAGACGACCCATGTCGCTCCCCTGCCCGATCCGTATCGGGGTCGCCACCGTGGCGGCACGGCGGCGGTCTCGGAGGCCTACCTCGCCGACCTCGGCGCGGTGATGCGAGCGGCGGCGGCCGAC
>JACQEH010000189.1 GCA_016200675.1 Chloroflexota bacterium
CCGCGACGGCGAGCGTCGCGGGCGTCTCATCGCCGGTCCCACCCACGGCGTCCGTCACGCGACGCGGCCTCCGCCGATCCAGACGGAGGCGATCCGCTCCCGGAGCGTCTCGAAGGCGTAGGGGTCGCCGTCGACGATGACGAGGTCGGCGTCCTTGCCAGGCTCGATCGAGCCTCGCCGGTCGGCGACCCCGAGCAGCTCCGCGGCGCTGCGCGTGGCCGCGTGGAGGACCGCGCCGGGCTTCATCCCGAGGCCCGCCATGAGGCCCAGCTCTCGCAGGTTCCGGCCGTGGGGCGTGACGCCCGAGTCGGTACCCATGGCGATCCTGACGCCCGCGGCGAGGGCCGCCCGGAAGGCGGTCTGGTGGACTTCCATATTTGCTCGCGACTTGTCCAGGACGTTCTGCGGGATGGCCGCCCCGGCCTCGGCCGCCTCGATCACCCCGAGCGGGGCGACGAGCGTGGGCACAAGCCACGTACCCCGGTCCAGCATGAGGTCGATGGCCTCCTCGTCGAGGAAGACGCCGTGCTCGATCGACCGGATGCCGGCCCGGACCGCGTTCTTGATCCCGTCGGTCGCCTGGGCGTGAGCCATGACGAACATGCCGGCCGCGGTGGCCTCTTCGACGAGCATCTCGAGCTCGGCCGGCCGGAAGTGGGCATGCGCCGGGTTGCTACGTGCGGAGAGGACGCCACCAGACGTCGCGACCTTCACGACATCAGCGCCCATCCGGCGGAGCTCGCGGACCTTGCGGCGCATCTCTTCGGGGCCGTCCACGATGGCATTCGGGACGCCCGGCGTGGCCGCGAGCAGCGGCACGATCGCGCCCGACGGGTACCAGTCGTCGCCGTGGCCCCCCGTCTGGCTGAGCATGGCCAGGCTGATCTGCATCCGCGGCCCCGGGATCATCCCGGTCGCCACCGCCTCCTTGATCCCGAGATCGGCGCCGCCCGCGTCGCGGATCGACGCGATCCCGGCGGCCAGCGTCGCCCGCAGGCTCTGGGCGGCCACGTAGTAGCGCAGGGAATACGGCCGATTCGTGATCCGCCAGACGTCGACGCTGTCCATGACGACGTGGACATGGCAGTCGAAGAGGCCCGGCAGGATCGTCTGGCCCGTGGCATCGATCGCCTCGTCGCCATCGAGGCCCGTGCCGACGTCGACGATTCGGCCGTCCTCGACCGTCACGTCGGCGGGGCTCGGATCCGCGCCGCTGCCATCGAAGACCGACCCGCCCCGGAAGACCGTCCGCGTCATGTCGTGCCCTCCATCGGCGCATCGAGCTGGACCCGGATGCGCTTGTTGATGCGGCCCTTGGATTCGTAGCCGGTCACCCGGATCCGGCCGACCTCGCGGGTGTTCGCGACGTGGGTCCCGCCGTCGGCCTGGAGGTCGAGGCCCACGATCTCGATCGTCCGTATCTCCTCGATCCCCTCCGGCAGCAGGTTGACCTTGGTCCGGATCAGGTCAGGGATGGCGAAGGCCTCGTCGCGCGGCAGGACGTTGACCCGGACATCGCGCTCGCGGGCCAGCTCGGCGTTGACGGTCGCCTCGATCTCGTCGACGAGATCGCCGCTCATCCGTTCGAACTCGAAGTCCATGCGGCCCGCCCCGGGCTCCATGTTGCCGCCGGTCACGAGCGCCGCGTAATCGCGCCAGACGACGCCGCACAGGGCATGCAGGGCCGTGTGGGTCCGCATCAGGGCGAAGCGACGGGCCCAGTCGAGGTCCACCCGCAGGCGATCCCCGACGGCCGGCGGCTCCGCGCCCGCCTCGAGCTCGTGGACGATCTCGCCGCCGGACTTGCGCGCTGCCTGGACCGTCCAGCTCCGACCGTCCTCGGCCCGCAGCAGGATCCCCCGATCCGCGGGCTGGCCGCCGCCGCCCGGATAGAAGACGGTCCGGTCGAGGACGACGAGTGGCGCCTCGAGCAGGTCGACCGCCACGACCCGTCCCTCGACCTGGCGGGCATAGGCGTCCGAGTAGCAGATCTGGAGGTGCATGGCCGCCAGCGTACCGCGCCTGGGCCGGCGATCGGGGCCGCGAAACGGTGCCCGTCGGCACCACATAAGTCGCAGCTAAGGGTCGGGCGGTAGCGTCAGCCGGGCCGGAAACGGCATGGGAGGGTCGAGTCGAGGTCGGTTCGGGGCGGTCCGGGAACCACCCAGATGACCCGATGGTCCGGGGCCTCACCAGTACTTTGGCCGGATTGAGGGCACACGTCGGGGTCCGCAGGATGGGTCTCCCGGTACGAACCGGTCGCAATCATCCGCACGAGGAGTGCCCACAGTGAAGCACCGGATGCAGCGGGCCTGGCAGCTCGCCATGGCGATCGCCCCTCTCGCAGCCATCGCGCTGGTCGAAGGCGCGATGAAGCGCTGGTCGTAGACCAGACCTGACACATCGGACCGGCACCCTCCTGCCGGTCGGCAACAGCGACGAGACCCGGATCCTCCTCCGGGTCTCGTTCGTTCTCCGGCGACGATCCGGCTAGCGCGTTCGCTGGGCGACGAGTTCGAGGCGGACGGCGACCATGGCGGCATCGACCCGCCCCGACACGCCGAGCTTGGAGAGGATGTTCCCGACGTGGACGCCGACGGTCTTCTGGCTGATGAAGAGGCGCTCCCCGATCTCCCGATTCGTCCGCCCGAGGACGATCAGGCCCAGGACCTCCCGCTCACGGTTCGAGAGGCCGAAGGCCGCGTCCGGGGGCGGTTCGGGCGGACCCACGAAGGCGGCGGCGACCTGGCCGGCGCTTGTCGCTCCGGCGCCCGTCCTGACGGTCGCGAGCTGCCCGCTTCCCTGCTCGTGGCGCTCGGTGCCGTACGAGGCGGCGCCGGCCGGGAGGGCCTGCCGGCCGAAGGCTGCAGGCTCCCCGTCGGAGTCCTGCGTCGAGGGGCCGCTCGACACGAGTGACGGCCCGGCGGTCTGCACCGTCACGGCCTGCTCCGCCGCGGCTGGCTCGGTCGGGACCGCGGGCGCTCCCTCCATCGGGGGGAGGGTGATCAGGGCCCGCCGGGCAAGCGTCTCGAGCTCCCGCTGGAGCGGGCCCGCGCCGAGCTCCCGGGCGATCCGGACGGCCTCGAGCAGGGGTGCGCGGCCGGCCGCCCGGCCGGCCCGGGCGTCTCCCACCGGGAGAGCCGCCTCGGCCTGGCGCCAGCGCGCCCGGGCGACCTGGTAGGGGTCGCCGACCGACTCCCAGGCCCGGGCCACGGCGTCCCAGGCCGCCGCAGTGTCCCGCCCCTCGATCCGTGCCCCGAAGGCGCGGGCAGTCGCCAGCTGTGCCTCGGCCTCGGCGCGGCTGGCCGCGGCGGCCGGCACGCCACTTGCCTGCAGGACGGCCTCGACCTCGCCGAGGACGGTCCGCGCCCGGTCCCGGGCGCCGGCGACATCGCCGAGGGCCCGCCGTTCCTGGGCGTCGGCGACGATGGCTGCCTGGACCTCGAGGTAGGTCGCCGCCATGCGCGCGGCGAGGGCCCAGTCCTCGGTATCGCGGACGGCGGACCAGCCCAGGTCCGCCGCGCTCCCGGCGTCGCCGAGGTCGCCCCGCCCCATCGAGAAGGAGGCGGCGGCGCGACTGGCCGGCACCACCGACTGGGGATCCGGAGCGCTGCGCAGCTCCATCAGCCGCCGGCCCAGGAGGCGGGCCGCACGCTCATCGGAGGCGGACTCGACCTCGAGCATCGCCGAAGTCACCGCCGCGTCGGCGAAGGCATCGGCCGCGGGACTCCACTCGAGCGCCGTCCGGATCGCCTCGCGTGCCTCGGCCCACCGCCCGGTCAGGAAGAGCGCCTCGGCGACGTTGCCTCGAAGGGTGTTGCCGTAGACCGTCTCCAGCCCGTCCTGCCGGGCCTGCTCGATGGCCTCGTCGGTGACGGCGATGGCGTCGGCGCCGCGGTGGAGGAGCGTCAGGGCCGTGGTCAGGTTGAGGACCGCCCGGAAGTAGTCGTCGGCCTCGCCGACCTCGCGGGCGATGTCGCGGGCGGCCTCGAGGAGCCCGATCGCCGTCGCCGGATCGGCGCTCCAGGCGCGGCTGATGCCGAGCGTGCAGGTCGCGTGGCCCTCCGCGGTCCGGCCCCCGGGGCCGGCCGAGCGAGCGACGGCGATGGCCTGTCGCGCGACGCCCTCCGCCTCGCCGAACGTTCCCCGGAGCATGAGGGTCTGGGCCAGCGAGGCGAGGATCCGGGCGCGCAGCACCGGCTGGTCTCGCGGCATCTGGCTGGCCGCCCGGCGGTGCTCAGCCAGGGCGCGGTCGTGATCGCCGAGCGACCTGGCGATGCGCCCCAGGCGATCGTGGAGACCGGCCAGGACGGCCCGGTCGGCCCGCTCGCCGAAGCGGTTCGCAGCCGCCTCGAGGTAGGCCTCGCAGCGATCGGGCCGGCCGGCGGCCGCCGCGACGTCCGCCGCCTCGAGCAGGAGGCGACCGGCGGCGGCCCGATCTTCGAGGTCCGCGGCCCCGAGCTCCATCGCCGCCTCGAGCGCGAACAGGCGGTCGCTCTCCGCCCCGCGGGCGGCGGCGAGCCGGGCCACCTCCAGGAAGGCGTCCCGGGCCGCCCCCTCCGCGTGGGCGGCGAGCCAGTGCCGCGCCCCGGCGGCCGGCCGGCCGCCGAGGGCGATCGCCAGAGCAGTGTGGTGGCCGCGCCGGGACATCGGCAGGAGGTCGGCATCGATGGCCTCGCCGATGAGCTCGTGGCGAATCTCGATCGCGCCCTCGTCGTCCTCGACGAGGAAGCCGTGCTCGATCGCCTCCTCCACGCCGGCTCGGAGGTCGGCGTCCAGGCCGTCGGCACCGCGCCGCGGCCGGTTCGTGGAGCGTGGCGGGAGGCCCGCGGCGTCCAGCTCCCGCGCCGTGGCGATGGCCTGGAGCAGCTCCCGCGTGACGGGCTCGCGCGCCGGAGCCAGGAGGCGCAGCGTCCGCCGGCATTCGGGCGAGCGGAGCCCGAGCCTGGCCGCGACGAGCTCCCGGAGCGACGATCCGAGCGAGACCCCCGCCAGCTCCCGGCGAGCGACGAGGACCTCCTCCGCGAGCAGCGGATTGCCGCGCGACCGCTCCGCCGCCAGGAGGAGGAGGGAGGCGGTCGGGCGCTCGCCCTCGATCCCGGCGATCAGCCGGGCGAGCTCGTCCCGGCCCAGCGGACCGAGGAGCAGGCGGTCCGGCGGGTCGGCCAAGTCGGCGATGGCGGCGACGTCGGCCAGGAGCGGGTCGCCGGCGATGAGACGGTCGGTCGCGTACGTCGCCACGAAGCAGACGCGGGCCGGCCGGGTGACGCTGGCGAGGAAGACGGCGAGGGCCCGCGTCGCGGCATCCGCGAGGTGGAGGTCCTCGATGATGAGGAGGACGGGGCGCGTCACTGCGGCGCGCTCGAGGAGGCCCATCACCGCCTCGGCCGTCGCCGCCGCGCGGCGATCCGGCCCGACCCGCAGCGCGAGCCCCGACCGCCGCTCCGGGGCCAGATCCGGGATGAGCATCGCAAGGGCGTCGGATCCCGGCCCGATCGTCCGCGCCCGCTCGGCCGGCGGGAGGGAGGCGAGGAAACGGCGCAGGCCCGCGATCACCGGCGCGTAGGGCTCCAGCTGGAGACCTCCATAGGCGCGCCAGCGAAGGACGGCGAACGGGTCGGCCAGGGCCGCCACGCGGCGGGCGCTCTCGTCGATGAGGCGGCTGACGCCAACCCCGCCCGCGCCGGCGATCAGGAGCCGGCGGCTCTGGCCGGCGGCGGCGGCATCCAGGGCGATCGCGATCCGCGACAGCTCTCGCTCCCGCCCGACAAAGCGCGCGCTCGTCAACCCGGCCGGCATGCCGGCATCGTGCCACAGGCAGCGGAGCCGGGCGGGCGTCGCTAGGCTGACCGGGTGCCCGACCGTCCGTTGCCCCATCCGCGGAACCACCTCAACGAGCTCTCCGGCGAGGAGTGGCTCTACTTCACGAAGTCCCTGTGGAGCACCGCCTATCCCTCGGAGCTCGGCCACGACCTCCGGAGGGCGCACGGCGCCAACAAGCCGCCGCGCCTCATGGCCAGGCTCATCGAGTTCTTCACGACCGGTGGCGAGCTGGTACTCGATCCGTTCGCCGGCGTCGGCGGGACGCTCCTGGGCGCAGCAATCGCGAGGACGCCGCGGCGGGCGATCGGCCTGGAGATCCATCCGCGCTGGGCGGACGTGTACGAGACGGTCCTTGCCCGAGCCAGGGAGGCCGACGCGGCAGGCGGCTTCGCCCTGGCCGACCTCGGCAACCAGGATCCCGGTGGACCGCGGGGCTTCGACCCGTCGGGCTGCGAGCTGCGGGTGGGCGACGCGTTCGCGCTCCTGCCCGGGATCCCGGACGGCTCGATCGACTTCGTGGCGACCGACCCGCCCTACAACATCCAGCTGCCGATGACGATGGCGGGCGGGACGCTGGCGGCGGACCACCCCAACCGTCGGACGGACTACGCGATGGTCACCGACAACCCGGCGGACCTCGCCAACCTCCCGGACTACGGCGCCTTCCTGGAGCGAATGACGGCCGTCCTCGCCGAGCTCCACCGGGTCCTGCGACTCGGCCGCTATGCGGCGCTCATCGTCCGTGATGCCTACCAGGGTGGCCGCTACGTGTTCACGGGGTCGGACCTGGCGGCGTGCGCCGCGAGCGTCGGATTCACCCCGAAGGGCGACATCGTCTGGTACCAGGCCGGCGCCCGGCTACGGCCGTACGGCTATCCGAGCGGCTTCGTCCCCAATATCGTCCACCAGCACATCCTGATCCTGAAGCGCTGACCGGAGGGACCGCCGTCGGCGGCGACGAGCGCGAGCCGGGCCGACCGGGCCACGGACTCAGCCGGATGCGCGGGCCAGGCCGCCAGCCGCCAGGAGGGCCGCAAGGGCATCTTCCGCATCCGGCGTCGGCTCGTCGGCGCCCCCCGGCGCACGATCGACGATTGCCTCGCCGAGCGTCGTCCGGTGGACCCAGCCGCGACGCCCGTCCGGCAGGAGGACCTCGCAGTAGGCCGCCGTGCGGGTCTCGACCTGGATCTCGTCGCCCTCGGCGAGCTCGCCGATACGGCTCGCCAGGATCTCGTCGGGCCGGTCCAGGAGGGGAGTCACGGCGTAGCGAACCCGCCGCCGCTCGCCACCCGCGGTCGGCTCCACGGCCGAGTGGGCGAACGACATGCGCGGGCGCTCCGGCGCCGGGGACCGGATGGGATCGGTGCGGCGCGCCTCCATCAGCGACGGCCGGCGCCAGCGCGGCATCAGTGACTCGGGATCGATCGGGGGGACGAAGCCGGATCCCGGCGCAACGGCCAACCCGGCCGCCGCCGCGGCCTGGAGGACGGCGTCCGGCTGGACGGCCTCGTCCTCCCGGCGGCGCTTGTTGAAGAGCATGAAGGACATCCAGACGACCACGCCGACCGTCGAGAGGAGCATCGTCGGGAACGTCGGCAGGTGGCCCGACCCCTGCAGGCCGAGCGCCGCCAGGCCGGCGTCGAACGAGCCGCCGAGCCAGGATCGGAAGTTCTCGACGGGACCCGACCTCGTGGACGGATCGCCGGTGCGAGACGCCGCGATCGGTCCGGCCGCGACTCCCTCGTGGACCGCGCCGTTGCCGGTGACACGAGCAGTGCCGCCGGCGGCGTCGACACCGCCGCCGGTCGCTCCGGAGCCTGCTCCGGCGCCTCCGATGTCGGCGCCTCCCGCGCTGGCGCCTCCGATGCCGGCGCCTCCGATGCCGGCGCCCGGGCCACCCGCGGACGTCCCCGTGGTGGAACCCGCAGGGGCGGTTCCCGGATATGTCCCCTCCCCGCCCGGGAAGGAGCCGTCGCCCTCGGTCCAGCCGGCGCTCCAGGTGGCCGCGGGGACGATGCCCGTGCCGCCCCAGCTGCCGCCTGACGTGGATCCGGTCCCGGACGTACCGCCGCCACTCGACGATGGGGGCGGCGGCGTGGGCCCGGTGATGGTGGCGCCGCCGGGGGGCACGGGGGTAGGTGCCGGCGTGGCTACCGGTAGGGGATTCGCGGTGGGAGCCGGCGTCGGCCTCGGCGTCGGGACGGGGGTGGGGGTGGGGACCGGGGTCGCGGCGGGCGTGGGTGTCGGGTTCGGCGTGGGGACCGGCGTCGGCGTCGGCGTCGGCGGCGGGGTCGGGGCGGGCTGAATGCTGATCGAGCCGCCGTTCGCCGTGTCGACGAACTTCTCGGAATCGCGCGCCTCGAAGACGACGGAGAACGTGCCCGCGGCGACGGTCGTCGTCAGCGTGAAGACGACCCCGGCCTTCCAGTCGCTGCCTGCTCCGTGCATGGCATAGCGCGTGTCGCCCACGGCCACCCGGACGTAGTCAGGGCCGAGGCCCTGCGTGTTGCGATAGGTGACGCTGAAGGTGATCGGCGTGGCGGTCGTCCCGGACCGCGGGTCGACGGTCGGGTTCTCGAGCTTGCTCGTGCCCATCGCCCCGGCCAGGGCCGGCATCACGACGGCGAGCAGGAGCAGGCCGGCCGCCAGGGCGGCGGTCAGGAACCGTTGGCCCCGATGCTTGCCTCCCGCTCGGGAATCGGTCACGCGGATACCTCGAGTCGGGCGTCCTTCGCCCGTCGAACGGAGCATCAGGGCCGGGGCGGGGGCTCGCAATGGTACGGCGGTCCCACTCGCCCATGACCCGCGCGGGCTGGTCCGGGCCGCTGCCAGTACCCGAATGGCCCGACCGTTCGACGCCGTTGACCCGAAGGAGCCATTCCCGTGCGCGCGTGGAAACCCCAGGATGTGCCCATGCAGGTGATCGCCTCGGAGCGCCCCGTCGATCGCGCCGCCAGGACGGCGACCCTCCGGGCGTTCCTCGTCGGGAGCATCCTGCTCGCGGGAGCCAGCCTCCTGGCCTACCTCGTCTTCGGGACCGGGCTCCTTTCGACCTTCACGCCATCCGGACGGGCGACGACCGCCCAGCTCGTGGCCGGCGCTCTCGCCTGGACCTTCGGGCTGACCGCCCCGGCCGCCTTCGGCATCGTCGGCCTCTTCCGGGTGGGTTCGGCCGTCGAGTCCGTCGCCGCCCGGCGCCCCCGCCCCACCCCCGCCGTCCGCTCCCGCGACGGGATCCCGGACGACCACGCCGTGGCCACGCGGGTGCGCCTGCCCGACGGCAGCCGGATTGTGCCGGAGATCGTCATCGGCCCCTTCGGCGCCGCGGTCATCGAGGAGCTCCCGCCGCCGGGGGCCGTCGTCGGCCGAGGGCCGCGGAGCTGGGATGTCCGGCTGGCGGACGGCAAGGTCCACATGATCGACCATCCCCTCGAGCGCGCCGCGCGCGACGCGGAGCGGGTCCGGACGTGGTTCGGCGGCGAGGACCAGGACCACGTGGTCAAGGTCTACGCGGCCGTGGTCGGCACCGACCCGAAGGTCGAGCGGACACCCACCTGTGCCTACATCACCGCCGACCAGGTCGGGCCGTGGCTGGCGTCCCTGCCGGTCCAGCGGTCCTTCGACGCCGATCGCCGTGATCGGGTCATCCGGATGGTTCGCTCGGCCCTCTGAGCCCGCTTGCACCAGTTGCGAAGCATCGACCCCCTAGCAATCCGACGACGGCGGGTGCACTATCCGCGGAACGGCAGGGAGGCACGGGAGCGGGGGTCCCACCAGCGCGGCGTCCCAGTTCGGTCGCACGTCCGTCGCGCTGGGTCAGTGGCGAGACCGGCCCGTCGTGTGGGGCGCCGTCGCGCCCAAGGAGGAGAGCGTTGGAGCCCAAGAAAACCCGCCTCGCTCGTCGATTCGTGGGCGCAGCTGTCGGTGCCGTGCTGCTGGCAGGTCTCGTCGCCGGACCGGTCGCCGCGGCGAAGCCAGGAGGTGGGACGAGCTCCCACACCACGATCAGCCTGGCGGCAACGTGCCAGTTCACGGTGACCCTTACCTTCTCGGGATTCGGCGGGAAGGTCCTCCCTGAGGTCGGTCTGGTCTACCGAACTGGTACCCCCCTAGACGAAGGAATCGCCTACTCCTCCCCCGCAGCGGCCGTGTCCGGGAGGAGCGGCACCTGGTCGCACACGTTCGTCCTGACCGACGGAGGCACGAGCCAGGGCCAGTACACTGCCGTCGGGCGGCTATACAACAGTCAGGGCCGGGAGATCACCGGCTCCAAGTCGACTCCGGGCTTCTACATTAGTGGGGGGACCTGCGGGCGTCCTGTCATCTCGTAGTTTCAATCAGGGACTCACACACACCGGCCCTCGGGATAATCCCGGGGGCCGACGCATATCTGGGAGTCGCACCGCGGAGGCTGACAATACGCGTCAGTCTGGTAGCGACTCGGCTTCGGTCCCAGGACGCGCGATCCCGCCGACGGGTGGCGCATCTCGGCATTGGCTTGAACCTGGAACTAAGGGCCTGTAGCCGGATTCCCCCGTTCGGCTCGGCGGGTTGTGCCACCAACGCTGGCACGGCCGTCGACCAGGCTGGCTGGCATGAGCTTCGCGATCGCGCTCTCGGACGTGCAGTGGAAGCTCGTCGCCGACCTCTTTGACCCGCCCGGTCGACGCGGCGCGCCGGCGCTGATCCCGCGCCGCCAGATGGTCGACGCGATGCTGTTCATCGGCCGGACCGTGGTCCAGTGGCGCTACCTGCCCGAGCGCTACGGCACCTGGACCGCGGACTGGAGCCAGTGGCGGCGCTGGCGCGCGTCGGGGGTGTGGGCCGCGGCGATGACCCGTCTCGCGGCGATCGGTCGGGTGCTCCACGAGCGCGAGCCCGTCCCGTCCATGGCACCCCACGGCGCTGGTCGAATCCGGCTCAAGGCCCTCTGAGGCGCCCCGCGCCGGCGGGGAGGGACGGTGGTAGGGGAGCCTGGGCTCGAACCAGGGACCGGCCGTGTATAAGACGGCTGCTCTGACCAACTGAGCTACTCCCCCGCGGCGATCCTACACCCCGAGGCCGCGACCTCGGTGCGCGGCCGGGTGGGCGTCGGCGAACTCGCGGCGGCCCAACGGGCGCGGGCACGCCGACGGCGGCCGGGGTCGCCACGAATGCGCCCGGGCCGGTCGGTGCCCCGTCGAGGGGGCAGCTCAGTTTCCGGCGCCGCGGAGCTTGTCGGTCAGGGCGCGCAGGGTGAAGGGCCGCGCCGGCAGCCGGCCGGCGGAAGGATCGCCGGCAGACGGCTGGGGGACCACCGGACCACGTTCCAGGAGCGCCCGCTCCTCGTCGGTCATCACGGCCTGCAGGGGAAGGTCGTCCGGGTCGAAGGGGCGCTCGATCCTCGCAACTTGTACGGTTGGCCGGGCATACGCGGGGGCGCCCACCAGCTTCGGCAGGGCGACGTGACGCAGCTCGTCAGCTGACATTCGTGCGGTTTCGCCTCATCGATGGCGGCGGCCTTCGCCGTCGCTCAACGTCACCATACCGCTCCGCCTTGCCCGTTGCCAACTCGGGCCGGCCGATTGGCGGTGCCTGCATGCGCCCCCTCGCGCTGCCCGATCCGGCGCGCGACCGGTCCTTGGGCCGATCCGACGCGTTGCGGTTCAGGTGAGCAGTGGGCGAAGGACCTGGATGGCGACCACGAGGACGAGGTAGGCGATGGGGACCGCGGCGAAGAAGCCGAGGGCCGCGCTCCACGCCGTACGCTTCGGGCTGGCGTCGGCTCCGCGCGGGAGGGGCACGATCAGGTAGGTCACGACCGTCCCGATGACCAGCACGAGCAGGACGTCGAGCGTCGCGAAGGCCGGCCGAAGGTCGCCGCCGGGCAGGCGGGCACCGCGGCTCAGGGCGACGTCATAGGCCAGGTACAGGACGCCCATCACGGCGGCGGCCACGAGGTTGGCGGCCACGGCCCGGACGACGGGGCGCGGCGCGTTCCGGAACTGCCGCCAGCGGATGGAGAGCCACGAGCGGCGAGGCGGAGCGGCCGTCACGAGCTCCCGAGGATCGCCAGGCTCCGGCGCGGCGGCATCGCGTCGGGGCTGTGGGCCGCGAGGAGCCGGACCCCGTCGACGAAGCGGTCGATCTCCTCGTCCGAGGTGAAGAAGCCGACGCTGATGCGGAGAGCATCGAGGTGGGGGATGGTCCGGGCCACCGAGAACGTCCGCGCCGCCAGCTCCTCGAGCGCCTTCTGGCAGTCCCAGCCGGCGATGCGGAAGGTCACCAGCGTCCCCATCTGGTGGCGCGGCGTGATGAGCTCGACGCCCTCGATCCCGGCCAGCGCCTCGGCCGCCCGGCGCG
>JACQEH010000014.1 GCA_016200675.1 Chloroflexota bacterium
CGTGCTCGTCGCTCCAGCTCGGACCGCTCCTCGGGCGACAGTTCGATGGAATACGGGCTCCGTCTCGACATCCGTCCCTCCTCTCGGAGGAATCGTAGCTGCCGAGGTTACGTTGCGCAACTTATGAACGGCTGTACTTAGCCGAGTCGTGCGCGACGTGCCCCCGGCGCCCCTGGGGAACCACGCCGATTTTGGTCAGGTCCTTGTCGAAATCGGTTGACGTGCGTACGATGGGGGCCTCGGCCGGCGGGACGGTCGACGACCACCGAGCCACCCACTCCTCTGGAGAGGACGCACCTGATGATCGACCAGCAGCCGACCGTCGTGTCCCTGACCGATGCCGCGGCCACCAAGCTCCGCGAGCTGACCAAGGAAGAGACCAACCCGAACGTCGGCCTGCGCGTGTACGTCTACTCCGGTGGCTGCTCCGGCTACCGCTACGGGATGATGCTTGAGGATGCCCCGACGCCGGAGGACAACGTCCTCGAGGCCAACGGCGTGAAGGTCTACGTGGATGGCAACAGCATCCCGCTCCTCAAGGGCTCGTCGATCGACTACGTCGACACGCTCATGGGTGCCGGCTTCACCGTCAACAACCCGAACGCGGTCACCGGCTGCGGCTGCGGCTCGAGCTTCCGGACGGCCGACGACTCCGGCCAGGCCAGGTCCTGCGCCCACTGACGGGCACGCTCGCTCCTGCGAGCCAGCGGCGAAGCCGCCGGGTGACCGGCGGCTTTCCGATTCCGGGCGACGTGTGACCGCCCTGGAGGACGCCCTGCGGGCGGCCGATGCGATCGCCGATCGCGTCCTGTCCACGCGGCACATCCCCGGGGTCGCCTATGGCATCGTCGCCGGGGGCCGCCTCGTCCACGATCGGGGGGTCGGAACGCTGCGCGTCGGCGAGGACGCACGGCCCGACGCCGACAGCGTCTTCCGGATCGCCTCGATGACGAAGAGCTTCACGGCGGCCACGGTCCTGAGCCTTCGCGACGAGGGCCGGCTGGCCCTCGACGATCCGATCGCCGCCCACGTCCCAGAGCTCGGAGGACTCCGCGGCCCGACGGCCGATGCGCCGGCCGTCACGATCCGGCACCTCCTGACGATGGCCGCGGGTCTTGCCACCGACGATCCCTGGGGCGACCGCCAGCAGGGCCTCGACCTCGGCGCGTTCGCCGAGCTCCTGCACGGGCCGCTGACCTTCGCCTGGACACCGGGCACGAGGTTCGAATACTCCAACCTGGGCTACGGGATCCTCGGGCGCGCCATCACCAACGTCGCCGGCGCCGAATACCGCGACGTTGTCCGGGAACGGATCCTGGGCCCGCTCGGGATGGATTCAACCGGCTTCCTGCGGGAGGAGGTCCCGGTGGAGCGGCTCGCCCTCGGCTACCTGTGGCGTGACGATGCGTACGTCGAGGAGCCCATGGATCCCTATGGTGCGCTGGCGTCGATGGGCGGGATCTTCACCTCGGTCCGCGACCTCGCCCGATGGGTGGCGTTCCTCACCGACGCCTGGCCGCCCCGGGACGACTCGGAACCGGCGTTGCCCCTGTCCCGGGCAAGCCGCCGCGAGATGCAGACCGCCCAGGGCGCCTGGCTGCCGACCGTCGACGCCGGCCTGGACGGCGATCCGACGCTCACCTCGGGCGGCTACGGCTTCGGCCTGTTCGTCGAGGACGGCAGCAGGTGGGGCCGGATCGTGCGCCACAGCGGCGGCTACCCGGGCTTCGGCTCGACCATGGCCTGGCAGCCGGCCTCCGGCCTGGGCGTCATCGTCCTGGCCAATCATCGCTACGCCCCGAGCACGCTCCTGGCCCGCGAGATGCTCGCCTCGCTGCTCGCCAGCGAGGCGGTCCCGCCCCGGCGGCTGCGGCCGGCCCCCGCGACCACCGCGGCCCGGGCTGCCGCCGAGCGTCTTCTCCAGGGCTGGGACGAGGACCTCGCGACGAGCCTCTTCGCCATGAACGTGGAGCTCGACGAGCCCCTTGCCCGTCGTCGCGAGGCGGTCGAGCGGCTGGCGGCGATGCACGGCGCGCTTCGGCCGGACCCGGAGCTGCCGGATGAATCCTGGACCCCCCTGGACCTCGACTGGTGGCTCACCGGGGAGCTCGGGGGCCGCGTCCGGATCAGCATCGGGCTGTCGCCGGAGTCGCCGCCGCGGGTCCAGACGTTCGGCGTGACCTCCGTTCCGGACCCGACCGCGGATCTCGCCGCCATCGGGGCGGGGATCGTGGAGGCCGTGAATGCCCCGACCCCGACGATGCCGGCTGGCATCACCCTGGCCCCGGGGGTCGATCCGACGTCGCTTGCGCGCGCCGTCCGCATCGCCGGGGCGCGCTACGCGCCGGTCTCCCTTGGACCTGTCATCGCCGGGGATGGGACCGCGTCGGCGACGTGGCGGCTGCCGGGGCCCCACGGAATCCTGGAGCTGGAAGTCGAGCGCGATCCCGGGACCGGGCTTGCGACGACGGTGCGCCTGCGGCCTCACCCGACGCCCCCGCCCCGGCACGACGACTGACGGCCCGCCGGAAGGCCCCGGACCCCGCAATACCACCCCGGCCAGTACGTTCGGGTGGTTGGAGGTGCGCTCCGGAGGGGTGAATGTAGCCGCCAACCCGGGAATGTCCCGGCCAACGAGCGCGCGTCATGCCCTCCTGGTCCAAGGAATCCGTCGGCACGTTTGCCTGGGCCGCCGTCCCGATCGTGGGGACCGCGCTGGTCGGGGTCTTCTTCCTGCTCCCCGCCGGCTCGATCGAGCAGTCCGCGGTCTACGACCTCGTGGGGCTCGCCGCGGTGGGCGCCGCAGTCGTCGGGATCTCCCTCCAGCGGCCGGCGGGCTGGCGAGCCTGGGCCTTCATGGGCGCCGGGCAGCTGGCCTTCGTCGTCGGGGACGTGATCTGGACCGTCTACCAGGCGCAGGGCGTCGACCCCTTCCCGTCGCCGGCCGACATCTCCTACCTGCTGGGCTATCCGCTCATCGCCGTCGGCCTCGCCGTCGCGATCCGCCGTCGCATCAGCGGTGGCGATCGGGCCGGCCTCCTCGACGCCGCGATCCTCGCCACCGGTGCCGCGGTGGTCTGGTGGACGTTGGTCCTGGGGCCGCAGGTCGCGGCGGCCGACCCTGATCCGCTTTCGTTCGCGATCTCGCTGGCCTACCCGATCGGTGACCTGATCCTCATCGGGATGGCCCTCGGACTGCTGATGACGCCCGGCGCCCGTTCCCTCTCCTTTGCCTTCCTCGTCGGGAGCCTCCTGATCCTGCTCGTCGCCGACCTGACGTTCGGGATCCAGAACCTCGACGGCACGTACGTCGACGGCGGGCCCCTGGACGGGACATGGCTCATCGCCTACATCGGCTTCGGGACGGCGGCCCTCCACCCGTCGATGCGCGGTCTCGTGGATCCTCGGCCGGTCGCCGTGACCCTGCTCGGCCCGGTCCGGCTCGTCCTGCTCGCGGTGGCAATGCTCGTGGGGCCGGTCCTCCTGGCGGTCGACGGCCACGCCACCGAAGCGATCGTGGTCGTCGTGGCCGTTGCCACCGCGCTCATGTCCGTCCTCGTGCTGTCCCGACTGGCCGGGATGGTCCGCGTCCTCGACCGCGACATCGAGCGCCGGAAGGTCCTCGAGGAGCAGCTCTCGTTCCAGGCCTTCCACGATCCCCTGACCGGGCTGGCCAATCGGCGGCGCTTCATGGAGGCGGTGACAGACGCGCTCGCGACCGGCGAGGGCACCGCTGCCCTGTTCCTTGATCTCGACGACTTCAAGGACGTCAACGACCACATGGGCCACGACGCGGGCGACGCGGTCCTGTCGGGTGTCGGCCATCGCCTGCTGGCCTCGATCCGGCCCGCCGACCTTGCCTGCCGCCTGGGCGGTGACGAGTTCGCCGTCCTCATGCCGGCGACGGCCGGGATCGAGGATGCCCAGGCGGTCGCCGAGCGGCTGCTCGATGCGCTGGCTGCCCCGCTCGAGGTCGATGGCGTCGCGGTTCGGGTTGCGGCCAGCATCGGCGTCGCCTTCCGGAAGGCCGGCGAGGCGATGCGGACCGACGACCTCCTGCGGCGCTCCGACATCGCCATGTACCACGCCAAGGCGCGCGGCAAGCACCAGGCCGCAAGCTACGCGCCGGAGCTCGAGGCCACGACCGACGCGCCCGGCAGTGCCCGGCGGACGGTCAGGGGTGCCTCGGCGGCCTGACCCGGACCCGAGCAGGCGTCCGGCCCATCCTGGGCGGACCCGTCGGCAAGGGCGCTCAGCGGGTCTCGAAGGATCGCTTCGAGAGGCCGTAGGCGTAGCCCTCGATGGCAAAGGTCGGCGCGTCCTCGGGCCGGGCGACCGCCCCGAGCGTCACGAAGAGCGGGGCGAAGTGCTCGACGGTCGGGTGGGCGTAGGGCATCCCGGGCGCCTTGGTCCGGAAGTCGAAGAGCGTGTCGAGGTCTCCCCGATCGAGGGCCTCGCGGGCCCACTCGTCGAAGTCGATGGACCACTGGGGTGCCCCGGGCTTGCCCATGAAGTACTCGCGGACGAACGGCAGGCCGTGGGTCATGAAGCCGCTGCCGACGATCAGGACACCCTCGTCGCGGAGCGGCGCGAGGCGCTTCCCGATCTCGAACAGGTGCGTCGGATCGAGGTCGGGCATCGACATCTGGAGGACCGGGATGTCCGCCGCGGGATACATCGCCTTGAGCGGGACCCAGGCCCCGTGATCGAGGCCGCGCGACTCGCGCTCGACGACGGGCTCGGCGGCTGGCATGAGGCCCTTGACCGCCGCGGCCAGGCCGGGCGCCCCCGGCGCGTCGTAGGTCATCTCGTAGTAGTGGCGCGGGAAGCCGTAGAAGTCGTAGACGAGGGGAACCGGGCGGGTCGCGCTCAGCGCCGTCGGCGCGGTCTGCCAATGGGCGCTGACGATGAGGATCGAGCGCGGTCGCGGGAGGCCGGCCGCCCAGCCGTGGAGCTGGCCCATCCACTCGGGGTCCTCGAGGAGGGGCGGCGCGCCGTGGCCCAGGTAGAGAGCCGGCATCGGGCGGCCGGGAGCCGCCGGATCGGGTGCGGCCGCGCGATCGCGCCCCACGGCGGGCGTCGTAACGGGTGGGACGGTCGGAGAGGACATGTGCGGCTCCGGGGACGAGGGCGGGAATCGATCGGCCCGGACACGGTAGCGTGCCCGGGCCGGATCGGGAAGCGTCAGGCGGCGATGGCCTTCTCGGGAGCGCCGATGAGCACGAACGAGGAGCTCCAGTTGCCGCCGGTGCGGAGCTGGAGGGCGATGTTCAGCCAGGCGAGCGCCTCGAGCTCGGTGGCCCCGACGAGCGAGCCGGCGTCGATCGGGCGAAGGCCGATGGAGCTCGCCAGCCCGGCCACGGTGGCCTTGGCCGCGGCGTCGTCGCCGGCGATCAGGGCATCGGCAGCCTGGCCGTTCAGGCCCGGGTTGGCCTGCAGGCTGGCGAAGACGGTGTTGAAGGCCTTCACGACCTTTGTGGCCGCGGCAGCCTTCTGGATCCGCTCGGCACCGGACGGGCCACCGACGGTCGAGAGACCGGAGTAGTCGGCCTTGAGCGGATTCGTGGCGTCGACGAGGACCTTGCCGGCCGCGTCGACCGCGATCTCGCCGGCGACCCGGATGGCCTCGGTGTACGGGACGGCGAGGACGATGACGTCGGCCGCCGCGGCGGCTGCGCTCGGCGTGCTGGCCGTTCGGGCGCCGGCCGTGGCCGCGACCGTGGCGGTCTTGGCGCCGTCGCGCGCGGCGAACGTGACCTCATGGCCGGCTCGAACGAACGACCCGCCGAGGGCTGCGCCGACGTTGCCGGTCCCGATGATCGCGATCTTCATGATTGCTGCTCCCTGTCTGTCCGATCCCTTGGCGGCTTGCCCGGACCGGCTATGCTTGTCTCTCGGCAAATCATTGTTGCCTTCGCAAACAACTGTGCCACAGAGTTGGCTTGAGGTCAAGTACGTTGTCTGGCGAAAAAGTACTTGAGGGCCCCGGCGATCGGGAGCCAGGCGCGGATGCGGTTCCCGGACGTCGGCCGGAGGTCGGCGGCGAGGTCCGCCGATGGCGCCAGACGCGAGCGCTGACGCTCGCCCAGGTCGGCGAACGGAGCGGCCTCAACGTCGGCTACCTCTCCCAGATCGAGAACGCCAAGGCCGTCCCGTCCCTGGATGCCCTGGCCGCCATCGCGGCCGCCCTCGAGGTACCGATCGCCTGGCTCTTCCTCGATTCGTCGCCGGCCCCGCGCGTCGTTCGTGCCGCCGATCGACCCCGAACGGCCGGCCCGCTCGGTGCCTCGATGGAGGAGGTCGACGGGGGAACCGCCCGCGACGTGCGGATCCTCGAGGCGATCGTCCCGCCCGGCGGCTCCACCGGGGTCCACTCCCACACCGGCGACGAGCACCACCTCGTCCTGGCCGGCCGCTGGCGGATGACCCAGGGCAGCACGACGGTCGAGATCGGGCCGGGCGACTATCTCGCCTGGGACCCGACCGTTCCGCACGACGTCGAGTGCCTCGGCCCGGAGACCGGCCGCCTGCTGGTCATCTATCCCCGCCACGCCCGGCGCGGCGTGGACCCCGCCAGGGACGGGCCGGGCTGATGCCGGCAGCCGTCCGCTTCTCGATCGCGCCCGTCCGGAGCCTCGGCCTCCAGCACCCGGCCGAGGTCGAGCTTACCCCGACCGGGGTCCTCGAGGACCGGCGGTTCTACCTGGTCGACGATACAGGCCGGCTCGTCGACCGCCTCGTGGTCGGGGCGCTGGTCCAGGTGGCCGCGGCAACCGATCCGTGGGGGGAGACGCTCCGCCTGGAGTTCCCGGACGGGACGGTCGCCGATGGTCCGGTTCGCCTTGGCGAAGCGGTGGAGACGACACTGCACGGCCGAACCGCCGTCGGCCACGTCGTGATCGGCCCG
Source organism: Chloroflexota bacterium (assembly GCA_016200675.1). Classification (GTDB taxonomy): domain Bacteria; phylum Chloroflexota; class Limnocylindria; order Limnocylindrales; family CSP1-4; genus UBA5189. The sequence goes on from JACQEH010000014.1 coordinate 6,908, forward strand.
TGGGCCGGTGCCCTGGAGGCGATCGCCGGCCGCCGCGTCCGGGTCATCCGGACGGATCGCCCCGGCGGGACGCGGATCGCCAACGCGGCCTCCCTCGTGAGCCAGGGGTCGCTGGACGAGCTCGCCCGCCAGGCGGGGGTGCCGAGCGTCGACGGACGCCGGTTCCGGATGCTCATCGAGCTCGACGGCCGGATCCCGCACGAGGAAGACGCCTGGGTCGGCGGGCGCATCGCCCTGGGCGAGGCCATCCTCCGGGTCACGGATCGCGACGCCCGCTGCGCCATCACGACGCAGGATCCCGACTCCGGCACCCGCGACCTCGACACCCTCCGGACGATCATCGGCTACCGCGGCCTGATCCCCGACGCCTCTGGCGTTCCGAAGGCCATGTTCGGCGTCCTCGCGGACGTGGAGCGACCCGGCCGGATCCGGCTCGGCGACGAGGTCCGCCGCCTCAACGCCTGAGGAGGGCGCCGGCCCGCCGCGCCGGCATCCAGGCGGCACCTCGGCCCGCCGCGCCGCCTACTCGGAGAAGCGCTGTTCCTTCCAGGGATCGGCGTCGTTGTGGTAGCCGTAGCGTTCCCAGAACCCAAGCTGGTCGTGGTCCAGGAACTCCAGGCCGCGGATCCACTTCGCGCTCTTCCAGAAGTACTTCTTGGGGACGAGGAGCCGGAGCGGCCAGCCATGCTCCTTCTCCAGCGGCTGGCCGTCGAAGGTGTCCGCCAGGAGGACGTCATCATCGTCGAGGACGGCGAGGGGCATGTTGGCGGTGTAGCCCTGCTCGGAGTGGGCCAGGACGTGCGTCGCCGACGGGCGGGCCTGGGCGAGCCGCAGGATCTCCTGGATCGCCACCCCCTCCCAGGTGGTGTCGAGCTTGGTCCAACGGGTCACGCAGTGGATGTCGGTGTGGACGGTCTTGCGCGGCAGCGCCTTGAACTGGTCCCAGGTCAGCGTGAACGGGGCGTCGACCTGGCCGTAGACCTTGAAGTCCCAGTGGGCGAGATCGGTGCTGGGGACCGAGCCGTAGTGGAGGACCGGGAACTTCTCGGTCCGGTACTGGCCGGGCGGGATCCGCTCCATGACGGCGGGATCCTGTCCCTGATTGCCGAAGAGACGCTCGAACATGGCTGGGCAACTCCGCTGGATGAGGCGCCGAGTATGGTCCCACACGGTTACGCACCCGTGACATCGAGGGTTCGGACGGCCCTCGCCGGTCCCGGCAAGCCCGGCGCATCCTCGAGGCATGCCGATCTCGATCACCATCGGGCCCTGGTTGCCGGCCGCCGCCGAGGCGGTGGCCAACCTCGGCTTCACCCTGCTCGACTCCGATCACCCGGCCAGCCCGGCGGGCTCGCGGCTGGTGGTCGCCCTCCGCGCCCGGCCGACGCTTCGCCACTTCGACCCTGAGCTGATCACCTGCTGGATCGCCGCTGCCGGTCGGGGACGGCCCCTGACGGTCGATCGGAGCTCCAAGCCTGGCGAGCGCGCCATCGCCTGGGGGCACGTCCACGTGGTCGACCGGCTCGGCGTCCAGAACCGCTTCCTCACCTTCGGCGGGACGCTTCGCAGTGCCGATGTCGATCCCGGGTTGCGCGTGGTCGAGCACGCGTCGCCGGGGCCGGTGGTCCGGTGGGGCGGCCACTCCCAGGGGTCGGACCCGCTGGCCGGCGAGATCGGGGCCTTCTTCGGCCGCCTCATCGTGCCCGTCGACTGCCTCCCCGGCGCGGAGGCACGCCTCGCGGCCGAACCGCCCGCGAGCCTCTACGCGGCCTTCCTCCGCGACGGATCGACACGCCGCGCCCGGGGCGCCCACCGGACGCTGGAATCGGACGCCGACAGTGCCTTCTGGTCGTGGCTGCAGGCCGAGGTCGCCCGCGTCCAGGGGCGGGACCCCGGAGCCTGGCAGGCGGGCGAGGCCCTGCTGCGAGATCTGGGGCTCGCTGGCGCCTGATCGCGCCGCCCCGGAATCGCGATGCCCGCCGGTGGCCCGGCGGGCATCGATGTCTGGCGGAATCCGACGACGGCTACGAGACGAAGCCGTTCGCCTTGAGCCACGCCTTGGCCACGGCGGCGATGTCCTTCTTGTCGACCGAGACCTGCTTGCCGAGGTCGGTCAGCGTCGTGGTCTTCATCTTGGCGGAGACGTCGTTGAGGATCTTCTCGAAGGCGTCCTTGTCGCTGCCGAGCTTGGTCAGCAGGGCATCGCGCACGAGCGGCGCGAGGTTGTCGGCCGGTTGGGTCTGCTTGTCGTCCTGGAGGACGACCCAGCCGTTCACGGCGATATCGGGCTGGGTCGAGCAGAGCTCGCCGACGTCGATCGTCTTGCCGAGGAGGGCCTGGACCATCGGCGTGTCGCAGGCCGACAGGAGCGTCGCCCCCGAGACGTCGAGACCGTAGGCGTCCTTGAGTGCCTTGCCGCAGACCGCGTTGGTCGGGCAGTCCGTGGCGACGCCGAACTTGAGCTTGCTCGCGACGGCGGCCAGGTCGCTCATCTTCGCCAGGTTGAACTGGGTGGCCGTGTCCTTCCGCACGACAAAGGCGTTCTGGTCGGCCGCCGGCGAGTAGTCGAGGACCGTGATGCCCTTCGCCTTGAGGACGTTCTGGAGCTCGGTCTGGTTGGCCTTCGGGTCACCGGTCTGCTTGCCCGCCTCGTAGAAGGCGAGGCCGCTGCCGATGTACTCCGGCTTGAGGTCGAACTGGCCGCTCTCGAGCGCCGGGGCGGAAACCTTCCGCGTGCCGATCCCGATGCCGGTCCGGTCGACCTTGTAGCCCTTGGCTTCAAGCACCTGGGAGTAGATCTCGGCCATGAGCTTGGCTTCGTAGAAGCCGTCCGAACCCACCTTGACGGTGGGCTTGCTGCTGCCCCCTCCCGTCGAGCACGCGCTGAGGACCAGCACGAGCATCGACGCCCCGAGGGCGAGCCCGCGGTTGAGCCGCATGGGTCTGCCTCCTAGAGCCTGCCGCGCCACCCTGGGCGGATTGCGTCGAGCCGGGCGACTATATCAGCGGCTCCCGAGACGGAGCCCGGGCGAGGTGAGGCGGCGCTGGGCGAGGGCCATCGAGCCCTCGGCGACAAGCGCGAGGAGGGCGACGAGGACCACGCCACCGAAGAGCTTGCCTTCGCCACGGAATTGGGCGGCGCCTTCGACGATGAAGCTGCCCAGCGCCCCGAGTCCATAGATGGCGCCGAGCGTCGCCGTGGCGATGACCTGGACGGTCGCCGAGCGGAGTCCGGCGACGATGGCGGGCAGGGCCAGCGGGACCTCCACCGTCGCCAGGATCTGGCCCTCGCGGAGGCCCATCCCGCGCGCCGACTCCACGAGGTCGGCGTCGACCCCGGCGACGCCCACGTAGCTGTTGACGAGAATCGGCGGGATCGCCAGCAGGACCATCGCGATGACGGTGGGGTAGACCTTGAAGCCCAGCTCCGGGTCCAGCATCGCCGTCAACGGGACGACGATCCCGATCGCGGCAAGGGACGGCACCGCGCGCCCGAGGTTGGCCAGGGCAATGGCCAGGCGCACGCCACGTCGGGTGTGGCCGATCCAGAGGCCGGCCGGCATCGCGATCGCAATCGCGATGAGGAGCGACACGGCGGAGATTCCCACGTGCTGCAGGAGCCGCGTCGGGATCCCGCTGGGCCCCGTCCAGCTTGCCGGATCGGTGAACCACGCCCCGATGGCGCCGACGATGCTCATCCGGGCCCTCCGAGCGGAAGCGCCTCGCGCGGGTCGACCCAGATGGGGGTCCTCGTGGCGGTCCAGGGCGTCAGGCGTCGCTGGAGCGCCGCGAAGGCGGCGTCGGCCGTGAGGGCGAGGGCGATCGACCCGACCGCCCCGACGAGGACCTCGGTGGCGAAGAACGGTCGCTCGCGGATGAAGAAACCGAGCCCCCCGAACGAGTCCCCGAGGATGCTGGTGATCGTGACGAGCCCGATCGTCGAGACGCCTGCCAGGCGCAGGCCGGCGATGACGAGGGGGACGGCCAGGGGGATCTCGACCCGGACGAGGCGCTGGCGCGCCGTCAGGCCCATCGCGTCGGCGGCCTCGATCACGTCGGCCGGCACGGCCTCCAGGCCGACGACGATGTTGCGGATGAAGATGACGAAGGTGTAGAGGACCAGGGGGATCTCGGCAGTGAAGATGGACAGGCCGGTGATGGCCACGAAGGCGGCGAACATCGCGTAGCTGGGGATCGTGTACAAGATCCCGGCAAGGCCCGAGACCACGAAGTAGACGCGCGGCCGGCGGAGCGACCAGAGGGCCAGCAGGAACGACAGGGCGAAGCCGACTGCCAGGGCGATCGCGGTCAGCCAGAGGTGCTGGCCGGCCCGTTCCGCGATGGCCCCGAGGTGGTCGCCGAGCCAGGCCCAGTCGATCACGACGTGTGCGTCGCGGCGGCCGGCGCCGCGACCGACGTGTCGCGCATCCAGTCCGCGATCATGTCCGCGGTCACGAGGCCGAGGACCGCCCCGGCGCGATCGACGACGATCCCGGCCTGGACGTCGGCATCGAGGAGCAGCGAGAGGGCGTCCTTGAGGGTCGTCCGGCGATTGAGGAGCGGCGACATCGGCCGCGCCATGGCTTCAGTCAGGCTGCCCTCCGCCGGGACGGCGGCGGCGCCGATCCAGCCGATCGGCCGTCGACCCGCATCGACGAGGAGGAGGTAGCGCAGGGGATCGGCGAGCCCTCGTCGGCGGGCGTCGGCCGCCTCGTCGCCGGGACTCGCGGTCACGGCCGCCTGGAGGGTCAGGTCGCCGACGCGCGTGAGGCTCAGGCGCTTCAATCCACGGTCGGCCCCGACGAAGCGGGCGACGAAGTCCGAGGCGGGGCTGGCAAGGATCCCGGCCGGCGGGCCGAACTGGGCGAGATGACCCCCCGCCTGCATGACCGCGACGAGGTCGCCCATCTTGATCGCCTCGTCGATGTCGTGGGTCACGAAGAGGATCGTCTTGGCGAGGTCCTCCTGGAGGCGGA
>JACQEH010000183.1 GCA_016200675.1 Chloroflexota bacterium
CGGCGGCCACTTCTTCGACCCGGCGACCGGCGGCAACGCGATCCTCTGGCAGAACGTCTTCTGGTTCTACTCGCACCCGGCCGTCTACATCATGATCCTGCCGGCGATGGGGATCATCAGCGAGGTGCTGCCGGTCTTCAGCCGCAAGCCGCTCTTCGGCTACAAGGCGTTCGTCTTCGCGACGTCGGGCATCGGCGCCCTCGGCTTCAGCGTGTGGGCCCACCACATGTTCACGACCGGCTCGGTCTACCTGCCCTTCTTCAGCCTGATGACGTTCCTGATCGCGGTCCCGACCGGGGTGAAGATGTTCAACTGGGTCTTCACGATCTTCCGGGGCCAGCTGACGTTCTCGACGCCCCTGATCTTCGCCATCGGCTTCCTGACGATGTTCCTGATCGGCGGCATCAACGGCGCCTTCAGCGCCTCGGTCCCGGTGGACTTCGCCCTCCACGACACGTACTGGGTGGTCGCCCACCTGCACTACGTCCTCTTCGGCGGGTCGGTCTTCGGGATCTTCGCCGGGATCTACTACTGGTTTCCCAAGATGTCAGGCAGGATGCTCGACGAGACCCTCGGCAAGATCCACTTCGTCCTGATGTTCGTCGGCTTCAACCTGACCTTCTTCCCGATGCACATGCTCGGCCTGGCCGGCATGCCGCGGCGGATCGCGGACTACTCGGCCAGCGCCGGCTGGAACGACTGGAACCTCCTGGCAACGATCGGCGGGTTCGTCATCGCCATCTCGATGCTGCCGTTCCTGTGGAACGTCTTCGTCTCGCTGCGGAACGGGAAGATCGCGGGCGACGATCCCTGGGAGGGCAACACCCTCGAGTGGGCGACCTCGTCGCCGCCGCCTCCCTACAACTTCGACCACCTGCCCGAGATTCGCTCCGAGCGGCCGGTCTTCGATGCCCGCCACGGGCTGAGCGGACACTGAGGGAGCGTTGACGATCGTGACCGCCGACAGCCACGCCCTCGCGCCCGCCGAAAGCGGGGTCATGGGCGGCCTCGCCCACGAGGTCCGCCGCGGGATCAGCAACCCCATCCTGGGGATGATCCTGTTCATCACCTCCGAGGTGATGTTCTTCGCCGGCCTCTTCGCGGCCTACTTCAGCACCCGGGCCAACTTCGTCGACGCCAACGGCGTCAAGGAGTGGCCGCCCAGGGAGTTCGCCAACATCCTCAACCCGTTCTCGCTGATCCTGGTGGCGACCGTGATCCTCATCCTGAGCTCGGTCACCTGCCAGATGGCGATCCGGGCCATCCGCAAGGACGACCGCCGCGGATTCCTCAGGAACATCGGGGTGACCTTCGTCCTGGGGATCACCTTCCTGCTCCTCCAGGCGTACGACTACAGCCTCCTCTTCGGGGAGGGTCTGAAGATGGGCTCAGGGCCCTTCGGGACCACCTACTTCACGCTGACCGGGTTCCACGGCGCGCACGTCTTCGGCGGCGTGATCATGCTCGGCGTGATCCTCTACCGCGGCATGTCTGGCCAGTTCTCGTCTCGCCATCACGACGCGGTCGAGGCGGCGTCCCTGTACTGGCACTTCGTCGACGTGGTCTGGATCATCCTTTTCTCGATCCTCTACTTCCTGTAGGAGGAGCGACCGGTCATGCCGAGCCTCAAGGGCCGCAACGTCATCATCATCGCCATCACGTTCATGATCGTCGGCGCGATCTACGCCATCGGCGCGCCGATCCTCGGCTACCACATCGAGTGGGCGGGGGTGACGATGCTCGGCGCCCTGGGCGTCGCGATGTCGATCATGTTCTACGTCCTCCTCGCCGGAACGTCGCAGGACTGAAGCCGGCCGCCACCCATGCAGCAGCTCTACCAGGCGATCCTCGACCTCGCCTCCAGGGTCGTCATCCCCGACTGGGGCGAGCTGATCAAGCTCATCCCGCTGGGCCTGGCTGGCATCGTCCTCCTGTGGCTGCTCCTCGTGGCCCGCCAGTACGCCACGGTCGGCCCGGCCCGGCGGGCCTCGGCGCGGCTCACCCCGATCACGCCGCCGGAGCTCCACATGCCGGGGCCGTCCTACGCCCCGATCGTGGCGGCCGTGGGCGCCGCCGCGCTCCTGTGGGGCCTCGTCGTCGGCGGCGACGCGCTCCTCATCGGAACGGTGGTGCTGGTCCTGTCGCTCCTCTACTGGGGGCGGGAGGCGATCCACGACTACGACCGGACCGCCCATGTCCAGACCCTGCCGGCCGTCGTCCATCCGGGGCCGCCGCCCGGGGTCCACATGCCCGGGCCGTCGTTCCGGCCGCTCCTCGGCGCCCTCGGGACCACCGCCCTAATGGCGGGCCTCGTGGCTGGCGGCTGGCTCCTCGCTGCGGGCGTCATCATCCTGATCCTGACGCTCGGCGGCTGGCTCGTGGACGCTCGCGCGGAGTACGTGAAGACCGAGGAAGCCGACCGGACTGGGCACATGGAGAACATCGCCGATCCGCGCTGGCCGCGCCGGCTCCTGCAGTTCGGGGCCGTCCTGTTCGTGGTGGCCCTGCTCCTCCAGGCGGGCATCCTGCCCCCGAAGGGCAGCAGCACGGCCGGTGGTGGGCCCGGGACCAGCGCCGCGCCATCGGGCCCGGCTGCCACGCCCGGCACGGCCTTCAACGTGACGGCCAAGGACATCGCCTACGACCAGAAGGCGTTCACCGTCGCGGCGGGCGCGGACTTCACGATCGCCTTCACGAATGCCGACAGCCCCGGGGTCACCCACGACGTCGACATCCGGGCGACGGACAAGACGACGGTGCTGCAGAATCAGGAGGTCACCAACGGTGGGTCCAAGACGACCTACTCGTACAAGGGCCTCCCGGCCGGTACGTACGTCTTCATCTGCTCGATCCATCCCATCCCGCAGATGACCGGGACGCTCACCGTCAAGTAAGGGGCCGGTCACGCGTTCTCGAATCGATCCTCGACGGCGACCCATCGTGGTCGCCGTCGCCCTCGCGGCCCTGGCCACCGCCGTGATCCTGGGGATCGCCTCGCTGAACCGCCCGGTGAGGCCCGGTGACGCCCCGGGCATTGCGACCGGGCGCGCCGCCCCGGCCTTCAGCGGCACCACCCTCGACGGCGCGAGGCTCTCGCTGGCGAGCCTTCGCGGCCGCCCCGTCGTCGTCAACTTCTGGGGTCCGTCGTGCGTCCCTTGCCGGGACGAGTTCCCGCTCCTGATCGACGAGCTCGCGAAGCACGGCGGGGACGACCTCGCCATCGTCGGCGTCCTGATGTTCGACCCGCCGGCGCCGGCACGGGACTTCGTCAGCGCCTACCACGCGACGTGGCCGACGATCGACGACGCGGACGGCTCGATCCGGACCGCCTACCGCGCCGTGGCCCGGCCCCAGACCTACTTCATCGATCGGGGCGGCGTCCTGCGCGGGATCCAGGTCGGCCAGCTCTCGGCCGCCGACTTCGAGCGCCTCTACGCTGCGATCTCGGGTCCGGCCTCCTCGCCGGCACCGTGACGGGGACGGGCCCGGCCCTCGTCCTCGACGGGGTCGTCAAGCGCTACGGGGACCGGACGGTCCTCGGCGGCATCTCGCTGACCGTCGGGCCCGGCGAGCTCGTCGCCCTGCTTGGACCAAATGGGGCGGGCAAGACCACCGCCGTCGAGATCCTCGAGGGCTACCGCCGCGCGGACGGCGGGACGGTCCGCGTCCTGGGAATCGATCCCGCGACCGGCGGGCCGGCGCTGAAGGCCCGCGTGGGGCTGATGCTCCAGGGCGGCGGCCTCGATCCCCGATCGACGCCTCGTGACGCCCTCCGCCTGTACGCCCGCTTCCATGACGGCGGCCGCGACCCCGAAGCGCTCCTCGAGACGGTGGGCCTGGCCGGCGTGGCCGGCACGCGCGCTCGCCGGCTGTCGGGCGGGGAGCGTCAGCGCCTGGCCCTGGCCCTGTCCCTCGTCGGCGAGCCGGAGGTGCTGATCCTGGACGAGCCGACCGCGGGGATGGATCCGGAAGCGCGGCGGGCCACGCGCCAGCTCATCGCCGGCCTTCGGGACGAGGGCCGCGCGGTGCTCCTGACCACCCACGACCTGAGTGACCTGGAGCAGCTCGCCGATCGCGTCGCGATCCTCCACGGCGGGAGGATCGTGGCCGACGGCGCACCGGCCGAGCTCGCCGGTGGCGGGACGCCGCGCCTGCAGGTTCGGCTGGCGCGGCCGCCGTCCGGGGAGGAGCTGGCTGACCTTGGCGCGGTCCTCCAGGCGATCCGTGCCGGCGCGACGGTGGTCGTTGACGCAGACCGGGCGGGGCAGGTCCGCATCGAGGGCGTGCCCCCGGACCCGCGCCTGGTCGCGGCCGTGGCGACGTGGTGTGCCGACGCGAACCTCGGGATCGTCGAGCTCCGGGCGACGACCGCGTCGCTGGAAGAGCGCTACTTCGAGCTCACCGGCGATCCCGACGCGAGCAGTGGCCAGCCCATCGGGACGGCCGCGTGAGCCGGCCGGCGACACCATCGCGGGCGATGGCCGCGCTCGCCGGCTCGGAGCTCCGGGTCACGGCCCGGCGGGGTGAGAACGTCCTGGTCACGCTGGTCATCCCGCCGGCGGTCCTGCTCTTCTTCGCCTCCACCGGGCTCCTCCCGGCGCGGGCCGGGCGCCCAGTGGACTTCCTGCTGCCGGGATCGCTGGCCCTGGCGATCATCGCCGCCGGCCTCGTCAACCTCGGGATCGCGACGGCCTACGAGCGCTCGTACGGGGTCCTCAAGCGGCTCGGCGGCTCGCCGCTGCCACGCTGGGGCCTCATCGGGGCCAAGCTCGTCGCCGTGCTCGGGCTCGAGCTCCTCCAGGTCGTCGTGCTGCTCGTCGTCGCGGCTAGCGTCCTCGGCTGGCGCCCCGGACCTGACGTCTCGCCCGCCCTGTTCGTCGTCGCACTCCTGCTCGGGACCCTGGCCTTTGCCGGACTCGGGCTCCTGCTCGCCGGCCGCCTCCGGGCCGAGGCGACACTGGCCCTCGCCAACGGCCTCTTCCTCGCCTTCCTGATGGTCGGCGGGATCGTCCTCCCCATCGACCACCTGCCGGCGCCGCTGGCGGCGATCGCGGGCGTCCTGCCAGCCTCCGCGCTCGCCGAGGCATTCCGGGCCGCGCTGGGGACCGGCGCGGACGGCGCCTCACCGCTGCTGCTCCTCGGCGCGTGGGGGCTCGGCGCGGCGGGGCTGGCGGCCCGGACCTTCCGCTGGGAGTGACCGGTCGGGTCGGATGGCCGCGGGACCTCTCGCCCCCCCGGGTCGCTCGCCTCGCGGGTCGCTCGCCCGTCGGGTCTCCCGCGGCCCGGGTCGCTTGCCGCTGGTTCGCTCGCCGCCGGTTCGCCCCGGTCGCCGGTATACTCCGCCGTCCGACCGGCGCTGCTCCGTGCCGTCGTCCTCCGGGAGAGCCATGCCAGCCATCACGGCCGAAGGCCTCGTCAAGATCTATCGCTCGCGCCACTCGGAGGTCCATGCCCTCGACGGCGTCGACCTCGTCGTCGAGGAGGGCACCGTCCTGGGCCTCCTCGGACCCAACGGGGCCGGCAAGACGACGATGGTCCGCATCCTCACGACCCTCCTCCGACCCGACGCCGGGCACGCGACCGTCGCCGGCTTCGACATCGTCCGGGAGGCCCAGCAGCTGCGATCGGTGATCGGCCTGTCGGGCCAGTACGCGGCCGTCGACGAGAACCTCACCGCCCGCGAGAACCTCTGGATGTTCGGTCGCCTCTACCAGTTGAACTCGGCCGAGTCGCGCAAGCGGGCCGGCGAGCTCCTGGAGCAGTTCGACCTCATCGACGCGGCCGATCGCGTGGTGAAGACGTACTCGGGCGGCATGCGCCGACGCCTCGACCTCGCCAGCGCCCTCATCGGCCGGCCACGCCTTCTCTTCCTCGACGAGCCGACGTACCTCGAGGAGGCGGACGAGCTCGCCGACACGATCGCCGTCATCGATCGCGGCAAGGTCATCGCCCGGGGCACGGCCGACGAGCTCAAGAGCCAGGTCGGTGGCGAGCGCATCGAGGTCGTGGTGCACGACCGGGCCGCCCTGGATCGCGCCGAGGAGATCCTGGCCCGCGACGGTTCCGGCCAGTGGGTCCTGGACGAGCACACCCGCAAGCTGACGGTCCCGGCGACGGGCGGCGCCGGGAAGCTCATCGAGATCGTCCGCGACCTTGGCGACGCGGGCATCGCCATCGACGACATCGCCCTCCGGCGGCCGACCCTCGACGACGTCTTCCTGGCCCTGACCGGTCGGGCAAGCTCGGGCGACGACGAGGCGGCGGCATGAACCGGACCTTCACGGACACGGCCGTCATCACCTGGCGGAACCTGAAGCGGATCCCCCGGATCCCGGAGCTCGCGATCTTCGCGATCCTCCAGTCGATCATGTTCGTGGTCCTCTTCGCCTTCGTCTTCGGCGGGGCGATCCCCCTCCCGAACGGCGGCAACTACCGCGAGTACCTGATGCCCGGAATCTTCGCCCAGACGATCGTCTTCGCGGCCGCGACGACCGCCGTCGGCATGCGCGACGACCTCAACAAGGGACTCCTCGACCGCTTCCGGTCGCTGCCCATGGCCCGCCCCGCCGTCCTCATCGGACGGATCGCGGCCGACGTCACCTACAACGCGGGGATCCTCGTGGTCCTCATGGCTTCGGGCTACGTCGTCGGCTGGCGCGTCAACACCGGCCTGCCGGAGCTGCTCGCTGGCGTCGGCCTGCTCCTCCTGTTCGCACTGGCGATGACGGCGATCGGGGTCTGGCTGGGGCTCGTGGTCCCGAGCGTGGAGGTCGCCCAGCAGGTGTCCTTCACGGTCCTCTTCCCGATCACCTTCCTCTCGAACGTCTTCGTCCCGCCCCAGTCGCTGCCGAGCTGGCTGCAGCCCGTCGCGGAATGGAACCCCGTCTCGACCCTGACGGCCGCGACGCGGGACCTGTGGGGCAACCCGAACCCCTACGTCGGCTCCGGCCTGCCCGGCCAGCAGCCGGCCCTCGTGACCGTCCTCTGGGTGATCGTGATCCTGGCGGTCTTCCTGCCGATGGGCGTCCGCCGCTACCGGAACATGAGCCGCTAGACGGGAGCCCGCTGTCCGCGAGCCCGTCGCGGCACCGGGGCGGCGCCGTCGCGCACGCCACGGGACAAGGAAGAACCCCGGTTGGTCGGGACCGGGGTTCTAGGTGCAGGCGATTTGGTTGCGGGGAAGGGATTCGAACCCTTGACCTTCGGGTTATGAGCCCGACGAGCTGCCGCTGCTCCACCCCGCGACCTTCAATGCTACTCGACGGGGTCGCTTCTGACAAACGGCCCGACGTCTCGACCGGCGCAGCTCGCCTATCCTCGGGGCATGCGACCCTTCAGCCCCGGCAGCCCGTGGCGCTTCACGCCGGGAGTGACGTTCCTCAACCACGGCTCCTTCGGCGCCTGCCCGGTCCCGGTCCTGGCCTGGCAGCGATCGCTCGTCGATGAGCTCGAATCCAACCCGATCGCCTTCCTCGACACGACGATCGAGGATCGCCTCGATGCGGCACGGGCCCGGGTCGCGGCCTTCCTGGGCGCGGATCCGGACGGCATCGTCTTCCTGCCCAACGCGACGACGGGCGTCTCGACCGTCCTCCGATCGCTTGAGCTCTCGCCAGGCGACCAGCTGCTGACCACGAACCACGAGTACAACGCCACGCTGAACGCCCTTGCCGAGGTGGCCCGCGCTTCGGGCGCCGAGGTCGTCCGGGTGGACCTCCCGTTCGAGATCGCGTCCGAGCGGCAGGTCACCGAGGCCCTATGGCCGCGGTCACGCCCCGCACCCGCCTGGCCCTGGTCAGCCACGTCACGAGCCCCAGCGCGACGATCCTGCCGCTGGCCGACATCGTCAGGGAACTCGAGGCCCGGGGCGTGGACACGCTCGTCGACGCCGCCCACGCGCCGGGCCAGGTCCCGGTCGACGTGGCCGGCCTCGGCGCCGCCTACTGGACCGCAAACGGCCACAAGTGGCTGTGCGGCCCCAAGGGCTCGGCCGTCCTCCACGTCCGGGCTGACCGTCGGGAGCGGGTCCGGCCCCTGGTCATCAGCCACGGCTTCAACGACGCCCGTCCGGATCGGCTGCGGCTGTGGAAGGAGTTCGACTGGACCGGGACCGTGGACCCGACCGCGCATCTCGCCCTGCCCGAGGCGATCCGCGTGGTCGGGGCCATGGAGCCGGGGGGTTGGCCGGCCCTCATGGCCGCCAATCACCAGCTCGTGATCGAGGGGCGGGAACGGATCGCCGGGGCCCTCGGCGTCGAGCTCCGGATCCCGACCGAGCTCCACGGCTCGATGGCCATCGTGCCCCTGCCACTCCCGCTCCGCGACATGGCCATCCAGGCCTTGAAGGCGGACCTCATGGATGTCGACGGGATCGAGGTCCCGCTCACGGCCTTCCCGGTCCCGGCGGCCCGCCGGCAGCCGGGCGATCCACCGACGGCCGCGGCCGTCCGGATCTCGGCCCAGCGCTACAACGAGGCGGCCGACTACGATCGCCTCGCCGAGGCCCTCGCCCGCCGCCTCCGCTAGCCCTGATCTCCACAGATGCTGTGGACGAAGCCCCCGGCGCGCGCGTCGGCTAGGCATCAACTCGGACGCGACCACGGCCCAAGCCGCCGGACTCCGAGGCCAGTCCTCGCCTACCAATGGGTAAGCCACTGGACTGGAGGGCCAGTCCCGGCCGCTCCAGTGGCCGCCGGCATCGGGCCTGGACGAGACCACTGGACTCCCGGGCCATCACGGAGGACAGCTGCCGCCGCCAGCTGGATTGCCCGGCCAGTCGTGATCCCCGCGCGGCGTTGTTGGAGTGTTGGCGGAGCCGGGAGGGCTGCGAGCGTCGCTAGCCGGTCACCTGCAGGCCGGCGGCGACGCCGCTGACCGTGAGGTGCACGAGGCGCTCCAGCGCGGCGCGGTCGGGGTCGTCGGGCGCCATGGCCCGAAGCCGGCCCAGCAGCCCGACCTGGAGCTCGGACAGTGTGTCGACGTCGGGATTGCGGAGGGCGATGGCGCGGGCGATCGCGGGCGATCGCTCCA
>JACQEH010000184.1 GCA_016200675.1 Chloroflexota bacterium
GCCGCGCTCGCCCCACTCCGCCGCGGCCTCACGGCGGGCGACGTCGCAGGTGCGGTGGGCTGGCTGGCGTCGCCGGCCAGCGGCGCGGTCACCGGCCAGGTCATCGAGGTCGACGCCGGATGGGGCGTCCTCGGCCTCTCCGGCAGCCCTGGGCCCCGCTGACGCCACCGGGCGGCAGCCGGCGATGACCAGCCCATCGCCACACCGCGCCGCGCTTGCGGCGCTCCTGGCCTACGTCGGCGGAGCCCTGCTGCTGTGCGTCGCGGTCTGGGGCGCCCCGACCACCAGCTGGGTGGGCCGCTGCTGCGATCCCGAGCAGTCGATCTGGTTCCTGGGCTGGACGCCGTATGCCCTCGGCCACGGCCTCGACCCGCTCTTCACGACCACGATCGGTGCGCCGGCAGGGGTCAACCTGATGTGGAACGCCTTCGTGCCCGCGCTCGGCATCGCCGGCTGGCTCCCGGCGCAGCTGGGCGGTCCCATCTTCGCCTACAACACCCTGGTCGTGGCGGGCAACGCGCTGAGCGGCTGGACCGCCTTCCTCGCCCTCCGGCGATACGCCGGCCGGGGCCTGGGACCGTTCGTCGGCGGCGCCGTGTATGCCTTCTCGCCCTACCTCGCCTCGCACGCCGAGCTGCACCTCAACCTCCTCCACGTCTGGGTCCCGCCCCTCTTCCTCCTTGTCCTCGATGAGCTCCTCGTCCGCCGCCGGCAGCCGGCCTGGCGAATGGGGATCGCGCTTGGGCTCCTCAGCGTGGTGCAGCTCTTCATCTCGGAGGAGATCTTCGCCACGAGCGTCATCGCCGCGGGGATCCTGGTCGCGGTCATCGCGGTCAGCCATCGCCCAGAGATGCTCGCCGGACTGCGCCGCCTCGCGATCGCCCTGTCGACCGCGGCCGCCACCTTCCTCGTCCTCGCCGGCGTGCCGCTGGCGGTCCAGTTCCTCGGGCCGCAGCGCCTCCAGGCACGGGTCCAGGACAGCGGCCTCTTCTCCACGGACCTCCTCAACCTCTTCCTGCCGACGCCCTACCAGCTCATCGCCCCGGCCGCGGCCACTGACATCTCCAGCCGGTTCAGCGGGCTGTACCACGAGGCAACGGCCTATCTGGGCCTGCCGCTCCTCGTGCTCCTCGTCGTCGTCGCGATCGAGCGTTGGCATGACCGACCGGTTCGCGTGGCCACCATCACGGGGTTCATCCTGCTGGTGCTCTCCCTGGGCCCCCACTTGACGCTCGGTGCCGAGCCCACCTCGATCCCGCTGCCCTGGCTGCCCTTCACGTCGCTGCCGATCCTCGAGCACGTGCTGCCCGGCCGGCTGACGCTGTTCGTGTGGCTGGCGGTCGCGGGCGTCGTGGCGATGACCGTCGAGGAGGCCCGATCCCGGGGACGGGCCGGCCTGCCGCGGCTCTTCGGCGTCGCCGTCGCCCTGGCGGTCATCCTGCCCACACCGCTCGGCCGCTCGTCGGTCGACATCCCTCCCTTCTTCACGCGCTGGCCGGCCCAGGCCATCCCCGCCGGCGACACCGTCCTGATCGCGCCACTCCCGGGCAACGGCACCGAGGCCTCGGCGATGCTGTGGGCGGCCGCAGCCGGCTACGGGATCAAGATGGCGGACGCTTATGCCTTCATGCCGCTGGCGGACGGTCGGACGTCGGCCGGGCCGCCGTCGACCGCCCTTACCGACGCGATGCGCACGATCCAGCGCGACGGGGTATCCATCCTCGCCGCGGGCAACCTCCGGGCGCAGCTCGCGGCAGACCTCCGGGCCGGCGGGATCCGGCACGTCATCGTGGGACCCATGCCCGCCCGGGACGCGATGGTGGCCTTCTTCACGAACCTCTTCGGACGGCCACCCGAGGACGTCGAAGGTGTGGCCATCTGGCGCGACGTCGGCGTCGCCGACGTCAAGTAGGCAGATGCCCTCCCGCGGCGCGAGCGTCGTAGGCTGTGCCCGTGACCACGGCGCCGCGGACCCTGGTGGACCTCTTCGACGGCGCGGTCACGCGCTTCCGGGATCGGCCGGCCCTCTCGGTACGGCGCGACGACGGATCGCTGCTCGCCTGGACGTACGGCGAGCTCGATCGGCGGACCCGCATTGCCGCCTGGCGCCTTCAGGCACTCGGGCTGCGGCCCGGCGACCGCCTCCTGACCTGGTCCCCTTCGACGCCGGAGCTGGCGGCCGCCTATTTCGGAGCCATGCGGGCCCACCTCGTCCTGGTCCCGCTCGACCTGCGGATGTCCATGGACGCGGTCGAGGGGATCGTCGCCGCGTCCGGTGCCGCCCACCTGATCCTGGGTACCGGACGGGACGCCCCGGACCCGCGCGAGGCGCGCCTGGACGCGTTCCCGACGACCACCGTCGAGGCTCTCACGGCAGAACCGGATGACGACTTCCCCGCCGACTGGGAGGCCCAGGTCGCCACGTGGGCGCGGCCGGCCCCGGAGGAGATCTGTGAGCTGGTCTTCACGTCCGGCACCACCGGGACGCCCAAGGGGGTGATGCTCGGCCACGACAACGTCGCCGCATCGATCGCCACGTTCCACGACATCGTGCCCCGGATGGAGCACCGGATCGTCTCGCTGCTGCCCCTCAGCCACCTCCTCGAGCAGTCGGTGGGGTTGTTCTACGCCCTCGACGTGGGGGCCGACATCCTGTACGTCCGGAGCCGCAACCCACGGGTCATCTTCGAGGCGCTCCGGGAGCATCGGGTGACCTCGCTGATCGTCGTCCCGCAGGTCCTGGACCTCTTCTGGAGCGCCATCGAGCGCGAGGTCGAGAATCGCGGCCGCGCCGCGGCGTTCGACCGCCTGCGGGCGCTGGCCCGCCGGCTCCCGGCATCGATCCGGCGGCGCATCTTCGGGAGCGTCCACGCCCAGCTCGGCGGCCACTTCCGGCTCTTCGTCTCGGCCGGGGCGTTCCTGCCGCCCGCCCTCCAGGTCGCCTGGGAGGACCTCGGCGTCACGGTCCTCCAGGGCTACGGCTCGACGGAGACCGGGACCGGGACGTGCACCACCCTCGACGACCACGTCCCGGGCACCGTCGGCCGGCCGCCGGCGGGAGTCCACCTCCGGATCGCGGACGATGGCGAGATCCAGTTCCGGGGCCCGACGCTCTTCCACGGCTACTGGCAGGACGCCGCGAAGACGGCCGAGACCTACACGCCCGACGGCTGGTACCGGACCGGTGACATCGGCCACCTCGACGACGGGGGCCGGCTCATCCTGTCAGGCCGGATGCGGGACATCATCGTCCTGCCCAACGGCTTCAACGTCTATCCCGAGGACATCGAGAACGCCCTGCGGGTCGCCGGGATCCGGGATTCGGTGGTCCTCGAGACGAGCCCGGGCCGGATCGAGGCGGTCCTCCTCGCCCCCGGAACGCACGGCTTACCCCAGGGCGGGGATCTCCCCGGGGGGCGGGCCGCGGGCATCACCGACGATGCCGCCGAGGTCCGGGCGCGCATCGATGCCGCGGTCCGGGCCGCCAACGGGACCCTCGGACCGAACCAGCGGATCGCCGCCTGGCGGCTGTGGCCCGACCAGGACTTCCCGCGGACCCACACGCTGAAGGTCAAGCGCGACCGTATCCGCGCCTGGGCCACGGTTGAGGTGCCGCTGCCGGTCCGGGCGGCCGCCGACGGACCGGGCGCGGGTCGGGGCGCGCGGGCGGGCGAGCGCCGATCTTCCTAGCCGGAGACCGGGACGGCAAAGCCGAGGGTCGCGAGGGCGGTCGCCACGGCGCCGGCCCGCGTGGCATCCGGCGAGCCGGCCGCCGACCAGGCGTAGAAGACGACCGTCGAGCCGACCACCCGGACCGTGAACTGCGTATCGGGCGTGAACTGGACCCGGCCGACGCCGCTGGCGAGGTAGACCGCCTGCTCGTTGGCCGCGGCCGTCGCGTCGGCCGTGCTCAGGAACTCGTAGATGACGATGCGCCCGTGGTCGGGATCGTTCGGGATGACGGCTCGGATGACCACCCGCGGAGCGGTTGTCAGGCGGGCCGATTCGGCGGGCCGGTACGGCGCCCGGATGTCCTCGACCTGGAGCCCGACCGCGGCCAGGGCCGCCGCGATGTCACCGCGCGTGGCCGCTGCCGCGGCGCCTGCGGGGGGCGTCGTGGCGCCCGCCGGTGGGAAGGTCGGAGCGCTCGGAGCGACGGCCGGCCCGGCCACGAAGGCCGCGCCGATGACGAGGAGCACGACCACCACGATGGCGATCACGAGCGCCCGCCGGGTCGCCAAGGCGCGGGGCTCGGCGCTCATCCGGGCGGCCACTCGAACGGCCGGCCGCCCATGAGGTGGAAGTGGAGGTGGTCGACCGTCTGGCCGCCCCAGCGCCCGATGTTCGTCACGACCCGATAGCCGTCGTCGGCGATGCCGAGGGAGCGGGCGATGCCGGCGGCCAAGGCGAAGATGCCCCCGAGCAGCGGACCGTCCGCCTCGGTCAGGTCGGCCGCCGAGCCGATGTGCCGCTTCGGCATCAGGAGGACGTGCGTCGGGGCACGGGGGGCGATGTCGCGGATCGCCAGGACGGCCTCGTCCTCGGCGACCGTCGTCGACGGGATCTCGCCGGCCACGATCCGGCAGAAGAGGCAGTCCGGGAGGCGATCGGGGCTCATGCGGCGGCCCTGGGTCGTGCGCTCACCAGAGCACCGGCTTGGTGCTCATGAGGAACCCGATCGTGCCGATCATCGCCGCCATGGCGTACGAAACGTAGCGCTGCCGGCGCGCACGCGTGACCCACACCGCATCCCCGGCGGCCGGCCGGATGCCGAGGAGGGGCCGCAGGTTCGGGCGCTGGATGAAGAAGGCGACGACCAGGTTCAGGGCGTAGATCGCGAGCGCGACGATCAGCCAGGGCTTGGCCAGCAGCGACGAGCCGAGGACCGCGATCAGGGCGGCACCGGTGGCGACGAGGCCGACGCCGACCGCCAGCGTCCCGCCCGACTGCATGCCGATGAGAAAGCGCACGACGCGACCCGACGACGACCCCGCGTCGCGCCGGGCCCGGAGCGTGAAGGGCAGGAGCAGCGAGGGCAGGAACAGCGAGATCGCCAGGGCGACATGCGTGACGAGGAGGACGGGAAGCAGGGCCGCGGGCATGGCCGGGATTGTAGGGGGCGGACCCTCAGGAGGGCCGCTGAAGGGTGAGCGCCACCCAGTCGCCCTCGGCCCGACGGTCGGCGGCGACGAGCCCGACGGACGCGAAGGCTGCGGCGACCTCGGCCTCGCGGTCGGCGAAGATCCCCGACGCCAGCAGCAGCCCACCCGGGCGGAGCTCGTCGTGAAGAGCCCCGGCCAGGGTGATCAGGACCGAAGCGATGAGGTTGGCAAGGACGACGTCGAAGGTGGGCTCGAGGCTCGGGAGCGACCCGGCGCGCGCCCGGATCACCCGCCCCAGCCGGTTCCGGCGCGCGTTGGCGCCGCTTGCCTGGACGGCGATCGGGTCGATGTCGACGCCGAGGACGGAGGCGGCGCCGAGGCGGGCGGCCGCGATGGCCAGGATCCCCGACCCACAGCCGACGTCGAGGACCCGTGCTTCCGCCAGGATCCCGTCGTCCGCGACGGCCTCCAGCGCGGCCAGGCAGAGGCGCGTCGTCGGGTGGAGGCCGGTCCCGAAGGCCATCCCCGGATCGAGCGCCAGGACGACGTCGTCGGGTCGGGCACGGTGGCGGCGCCAGGTCGGGCGGATGACGAGCCGCCGGCCGATCCGCATGACCGGGAAGTACGCCTTCCAGGCCTCGGCCCAGTCGGCTTCGACCACGAGCCGCGTCCGAAGCTCCCCGATGTCCCGGAGGCCGAATGCCTGGAGGTGCCCGAGCGCCGTCTCGACATCGGCGATCGTCGTCCGCGTGGCCGCGGCGTCGACCGCGGGCAGGTACGCCCGCACGATCGCCGGCCGGGCTGCGTCGACCCGGGCTCCGAGTCCCTCGTCAACGAGCTCGAATGCCGGCTCGACGCTGGAGCCACCCGTGGCGAAGCGGCCGAGGATCTCGCTCACGGCCTCGACGGCCTCGATGTCGGCTTCGACGGCCAGCTCGAGCCAGGCCGCCCCTGGCTTCGCCGGAACTGCCTCGGGTGTCTGGCCACGAGGCGCGCGGCCGCCGGAATCGCTACCCGAGCGCGTCACGAACCCGGTCGAGGATCCCGCCTCCGTCGGCGACGATTTCGCCCGCCGCATCGGCATAGGCCTTGAGCGCCTCGCGCTCCGCCTTGGAGAGGCGCATCGGGACGCTGATGTCGACGATGACGTGGAGATCCCCGCGCGAGGCGGTCCGGCGGAGGTGCGGCACGCCCCGCCCGCGGAGCCGGATCTCGGTCCCGGGCTGCGTCCCCGCCTTGACCTCGACGTCCTCCTCACCCTCGACCGTCGGCACCTTCACCCGCGTCCCGAGCGCC
>JACQEH010000195.1 GCA_016200675.1 Chloroflexota bacterium
ACACGGATGGACCGGATCCTCGAGATCGACACGGCGAACCTGTGCGTCGTCACCCAGCCCGTGGTCATCAACGCGGACCTCAAGGCCGCGGTCGCGGCCGAGGGGCTCTTCTACGCGCCGGACCCGGCCAGCTACGAGACTTGCTCGATCGGTGGCAACCTCGGAACCAACGCCGGGGGCCTGTGCTGCGTGAAGTACGGCCAGACACGAGACGCCGTCCTGGGCCTCGAGGTCGCCCTTGCGGACGGGACCCTCATCCGGACCGGCGGACGGAACGTCAAAGACGTCGCCGGCTACAGCCTGACCCACCTCTTCGTCGGCAGCCAGGGCACGCTCGGGATCATCACCGAGGCGACGCTCCGGCTGCGGCCCGCGCCGCCCGAGCGCCAGACGCTGCTGGCCTTCTTCGACACCCTCGACGCCGCCGGCGAGGCCGTGGCTGCGATGACCGCGTCCGGCATTCAGCCCGTGACGCTGGAGCTGATGGATGGGGAGACCATCCGGGCGGTCGAGGACTGGAATCACCTGGGCCTGGACGTGACCGCGGCGGCGATGCTCATGGTCGAGTCGGATGCCCCGGGAGAAGCCGCCGCCGCGGAGCTCGATCAGGCGGAGGCGGCGTGCCTCGCCCGCGGCGGCCGCTCCATGGTGCGGGCTGCCGACGCCCAGGAATCGAACTGGCTTCGCCAGGCGCGGCGTCTCGCCCTCCGGGCGTTGGAGCGGCAGGGGACGGTCCGCATGGAGGACGTCGGGGTGCCCCGCGCGCGCGTCCCGGAGCTCCTCCGGGCGATCGAGCGGATCACCCGCGCGCACGGCGTACGGTGCGCGACGTTCGGCCACGCCGGCGACGGCAACCTCCACCCGAACCTCATCTTCGACCGGGACGACCCGGCCGCCGCCGAGCAGACCCACCGTGTCCGCGACGAGATCTTCCGAGCGGCCCTGGACCTCGGCGGGACGGTCACCGCCGAGCACGGCATCGGGGCCGCCCGGCGCGAGTGGCTGCCGATCCAGCGCGGCGATGGCGCGGTCGCAGTCATGCGGGCCATCAAGGCCGCCCTCGATCCGCTCGGGATCCTCAACCCGGGGCGCGTCCTCTAGCGTCGCCTCGGCCGGGTGCTGCCCGGCTTGCCATCCGGACTGGCCAGTGATCCGCCCGGCGTCGTGCCGCGCATGGACCCCCGTACCCGAACCGCGGGGAGTCGCGACACCGCGGACCGGCCCAGTCCCCGAAACGACTAGACGAAAGGGAATCGGATCCCAACCATGCGCACAGCAAGCAGGCTCGCCACCCTCGGGGCCGCCATGACGGTCCTGGCGGTCGGCGCGGCGCCGCTCCTCACGAGCGCGGCCGACCACCTCGACGCTCCGGCCCTCGGTGGTACGGTCGTCGCCGGTGAGCTCGCCCCGCACTCCGAGCACGGCGACCGCGACATCAACGACCTCTACGTGTTCGAGGCTCCCGACGACGCCGGCCGGACGGTCCTCGCGGTGACGGTCAACCCAGCCATCAACCTCTTCGGTGGCGACTTCGGGACGAACGTCCGCTACGCCATCAACATCGACACGAACGGCGACAACATCCAGGACCTGGCCTACGTCGCGACGTTCGCGAACGACGGCACGGCCAACCTCAAGTTCAAGCTGTCCCGCTACGACGGGGCGAAGGCCGTGAGCTACACCGGCGGCCGGACCGTCGCCCAGGGCCATGCCAACGACGCCGCCAGGGCCGTCGGCGGCAACGACATCTGGGCCTGGGCGGGCCTCCGCTCCGACCCCTTCTTCTTCGACCTGACCGGCTTCATCGGGACCACGACGCTCCTGACGACCGGGACGGCGGTCGGCGGCGACAGCCTCGGCAACAACCCGACCGACTTCTTCGCCAACCTCAACACCAACGCGATCGTCCTGTCCGTGCCGAGCGCGCAGCTGCCCAACCGCATCGGCGTCTGGGCGACGACGAGCTGGTACGACGGGACGACCTGGCGCAAGGCCGACCAGATCGGCCGGCCGGCCATCAACACGGTCTTCAACCCCAAGGCCGACAAGAACGACTTCAACGTGACGGCGCCGTCGGAGCAGGCCACGGCCTTCGGCGGCAAGTTCATGAAGAACGTCGAGAACGGCCTGAAGTTCTTCTCCAGCCTCGACAGCGAGGGCGCCTACACGGACGCCCAGGCGGCCGTCCTGGCGGGCGTGCTCATCCCCGACGTCCTCGTCTACGACCGGACGTCAGAGCTCCCTGCGCCGCTCAACGGCCGCACGTTGACCGATGACGTCATCGACGTCGAGCTCAACATCACGACCGGTGGCGATCCCCTCAACCTCTTCGGAGCCGACGGCCTCACCGGCCTTGGTCCCGATCGCAACGCCACGGGCGCGGTGCCCGGTGACGGCGTCGGAGCGCACTCCGACTACCTCGCCACCTTCCCGTACCTCGGCGTCCCGCATTGACCTCCGGGGCGGAGCGCGCTCGTGGGGCGCCGCGCTCCGCCCCGATCCCGCTTGATCCACCGCCATCCATTGATCACCAGGAGCTCGCGACCACGATGGCCACCTCTCCGGCGCTCCAGCCCCGCCGCCTCCCGACCCGGCCCCGGCCGCTCGGGATCCTCGCGGCAGCGGTCCTCGTCGCGGCAGCCAGCTTCGTCGCGAGCTGGTCCGGGCTCGGAACCCACCGCACCTCGACGACGTCCGGAACCGGAGCGTCGCTCCCCGGCCGGGCGCCCGTCGGGGGCGGGTCGAACCCGGCGGCACCTGCCGACCTCGGCATCCCCGGCACCGGCGCGGCCTCTCTGGCGATCGGTTCGCTGGGCGAGCTTGACCACAACATCACGCTCTGGACGGCGAACCTCCAGGCGAACCCCCAGGACTTCTTGTCGGCCACGAACCTGGCGAGCCTCTACCACGCCCGGGCCCGCCTCACGGCCGACCTCGCCGACCACCAGCGCGCCCTCGAGGCTGCCCGGACGGCCATTGCCATCGCCCCGACCGAGGGCCAGGCCCGAAGGCTGGAGGCGGCGATCCTCTACTCGCTCCACGACTTCCACGGCGCCTTCGCCTCGGCGGACGCGCTCTACCGGAGCAACCCCACCGAGCTCGGGGCCCTCGCGACGCGTGCCGACGCATCGATCGAGCTGGGTAACCTCGCCGCCGCCCGGGCCGACCTCGCTGCGCTCCAGGCGGCGGCGCCCGGTCCGGCCACGGCCATCCGCGTCGCCCGGCTCGCCTTCGTGACCGGCGACATCGCCGGCGCCGTCCGGCTCGCGAAGCAGGCCCGCGACGCCGCAGTCGCGGATGGCGGCGATCCGGGCTTCTACGAGTACGCCCTCGCGGAGTACGAGCGCAACGCCGGCGACGCCGCCGCTGCCGAGGCGGGCTACCGTGCTGCCCTGGCCGTCCGTGCCGGCGACCTCGGCGCGCTCCTGGGCCTCGCCCGCATCGAGGCCTTCGACGGCCGGATCGCCGAAGCCGTCACGACCCTCCAGCAGGCGACGGCCATCGCCCCGACGCCCGAAGCGGAGGGGCTCCTCGGCGACCTGCGCTCGGCGCGCGCACAAGCCGGCGACGGCGCGGCCGCAGCCGCGGCCTTCGGGACGGTCCGCCTGACCCGGACGCTTTCGGCCGTGTCCGGGACGGTCTACGACCGGATCCTCGTGAAGTTCGACCTGGACCACGGTTCGGCGAGCACGGCCGCCGTCGACGATGCCCGAGCCGGTCTCGCCGATCGGACCGATGGCGGTGCCCACGACCTCCTCGCCTGGGCGCTCCATCGGACCGGCCGCGACGGCGAGGCGTGGACGGAGATCCAGGCCGCGCTGGCGACCGGCGCCGCCGACGCCCGAACGCAGTTCCACGCCGGCGCGATCGCTGCCGGCCTCGGCGACGCGGCGACGGCGACGAGGCTGCTGGACGCGGCGCTCGCCATGGGACCGGCCCTCGATCCCCCGGAACGGACCGAAGCAGCGGGGGTTCTCGCCTCCCTGGGAGCCGCGGCGCGGCCGTGATCGAGCGATGAACCCCAGCGTTTTGCCCTGATTTCGGGCATACTGCAGGGCCCCAGCCGCGTGTGGCCCTCTCCGTGCCCAGGAGTTCCCGTGAACGGTCGCCCTCTGTCCCTGACCCGCCCCGCCCTGCGCAATGGCGAGCCCGAGCCGCTCCGCCACGTCATCGAGGTCTACCGTCACAAGGACCAGACGATCACCTGCGTCTGCGGCTGGCACGGGAGCTGCGCCACGAACGCGACCGGCGGGTCCGATTGGACGGTCCACCTCAACCAGTTCCGGACGAAGCGGAAGTAGCCTCGCGGCGGTCTCAGGTGCCGCCGGCCATTCCCGGCCCGTCCAGGCGCCGCCCCCTGACCCACGCCCCGCGGACCATGTCCGGGTGGGGCCGGAAGATGAGGCGGCTGGCGATATCCGCGGGATCGACGTCGATCTGCGGATGGGCCGGTGCCCCGAGGTCCACGTGGCGAACGGGGGCCGTCAGGCCCGCGTCGACGGCGATGAGGTCGGCCTCCTTGCCGACCTCGAGCGAGCCGATCCGGTCTGCCAGGCCAAGGGCCTGCGCGCCGGCCAGCGTCCCCAGCCGAAGCCAGTCGAGCGGGCCCAGGGCCGGGCTCGTCTCGCCGAGGAGCGTCCGCCGGGCGTTCTGGGCGTAGGCTCCGACCCGCATCACCGAGAAGATCGACGGATCCGGTCCCCCGGCGACGTCGGAGCCAAGGCCCACCGCGACCCCGGCTTCGAGGTAGCGGCCGAGGGGCATGATCCCCGAGGCCAGGAACAGGTTCGAGGCCGGGCAATGGGCAATTCGCGTGTCGGTCTCGACCAGTCGCTCCAGCTCGCGATCCGCGAGATGGACCGCGTGGGCGAGGACGGTCCGGGGCCCCAGGCCGCCGGCGCGATCGTAGACGTCGACGTAGTCGCGGGCCTCCGGGAAGAGCCTCGCCACCTCGGCGATCTCGCCCGGATCCTCCGAGACGTGGGTCTGCCACCAGGCCCCGGTCCGCGCCGCGAGCGCGGCCGAATCGCGGAGCATCTCCGCCGTGCAGGAGATCGCGAAGCGGGGCGTGACCGCGTAGCCGAGGCGGCCATCCGCCGCGCCGTGCCAGCGCCGGCAGAGATCTTCCGATTCGCGCAGTGAGCGATCGAGGATCGTGGCCGGGTCGATCCGCTCGTCGTAGGTGATCCGATCCATCATCACCTTGCCCAGGATCGCCCGGATCCCGTGGGCCTCGGCGGCTCGGAAGGCCTCGTCCATCGACGCGGCGTAGACCGCCCCGTAGGCGAGGACAGTGGTCGTCCCGGCCGAGGCGAAGGCCCGGAAGGCCAGCGGTGCGAGCCGCGCCGCATCGGCCGCGTCGGCAAACTGCTGCTCGAGCGGGAAGATGTAGCGCCGGAGCCAGGTGAGCAGGTCCAGCCCCGCTCCGAGCCCCGCGTTGGGCAGCTGGGGCAGGTGGGCATGGAGATCGACCATGCCCGGCATCAGGACCAGCGGCCGGAGGTCGATGACCGGTCCGGGCACGGCCGGGTGCTCGCTCGCGAGACCGACCCACGCGATCCGCCCG
This sequence comes from Chloroflexota bacterium, assembly GCA_016200675.1. Lineage (GTDB taxonomy): Bacteria > Chloroflexota > Limnocylindria > Limnocylindrales > CSP1-4 > UBA5189. The sequence continues at coordinate 5,567 of JACQEH010000195.1, forward strand.
CCGGCGTCGACCTCGACGATCCCGTCGATATGGAACGCCGTCGAGCCGTCCGCCAGCGGCGTCAGGACGCGGCCGCGGAGCGCGAACGGCGGGCGCTCGGGAAGCACCGGATGCTGTGCTGGCGCCGGGGACGCGGTCACGGGCCGCGATCCTAGCACGCGTCGGCCGGGGATCCGGGCAGGTCATCTCGATTCGGGCATGTCGCGTCGACTCGGGCACGTCGCGCGCGGCCGTCGCTTCCTGCGAACATGGCCGCGTGCAGCCGCTGGATGTCGGGATCTTCGGTGGGACCATCGTCGACGGCACGGGTGCGCCCGGGTTCGCGGGGGCGATCGGCATCAGCGGCGATCGCATCCGCGTCATGCAGGACGCCGGCGAGATCGCCACGGCCGCCGCGAGCGCGGGGCGGGTCATCGACGCCGGCGGCAAGGTCGTGGCGCCGGGCTTCATCGACCTCCACAGCCACTCGGGCTTGATGATCCTGGCCGCGCCGCGGCATGAGCCGAAGATCCTCCAGGGAGTCACGACCGAGGTCATCGGCGTCGACGGCAACGCCTACGCGCCGTTTCCGGACCCGGCGGACCTGGCCGCCTTCGTCGAGCTGAACGCCGGCCTCGACGGCCACCCGCCGGGTGTCGCGATCGACTGGGACAGCGTGGCGCGCTACCTCGAGCGGTTCGACGGGCGGGTGAGCGTCAACATCGCCTTCCTCGTCGGGAACGCGCCGCTTCGGATCGCTACCGTCGGCTGGAACGACGTCCCTGCGGACGCGCGGGCGGTGGCCCGGATGCGCTCGATGCTCCGGGAAGGGCTCGAGGCCGGGGCCTTCGGCGTCTCGTCCGGCCTCGACTACCCACCAGGATCGTTCGCCTCGACCGCCGAGCTGGCCGAGCTCGCCAACGAGGCGGCGCGCCTCGGCGGCATCTATCACACCCACGTCCGCTACCCGCTCGGCGACCGCTTCCTGGATCCCTTCCGCGAGGCGATCGAGATCGGGCGACGGGGCGAGACGCCTGCCCACCTCACCCACTTCTACCATCGGACCACGTTCCCCGGTTCGCCCCAGCAGCTGCTGGACCTCGTCGACGATGCACGGGCCGAGGGCCTCGACGTCACCTTCGATGCCTACCCCTACGAGTGGTCCTCGACGCGCCTCCTCATCACGATCCCGCCGTGGGTCCAGGAGGGCGGCCCGGGCCCCACGAAGGAGCGCCTGGCCGACCCGGCGATCCGGGCCCGGATCCGGGAGGAGCTCCAGGCGCGCGGCGTGCTCTACGCCGGTGCCGGCGGGATCGGCGACATCCGGCTCGGGTATTTCGCCCGTCCCGAGCACCTCCGCTGGGAGGGCCGGACGCTCGAGGAGATCGGCCGCGAGACCGGCGAGGATCTCGTCGAGCTGCTGTGCGACCTGCTCCTGTCCGAGGGCCTCCGCCTCAACCAGGTCACGCCTGGCCCGCACCTCGAGGGGATCCGCCACTTCTACCGCCACCCGGTGGCGATGGTCGGCACGGATTCGGTCTTCGTCGGCGAGAAGCCGAGCCCGCGGACCTATGGCTCGTTTCCCCGGATCCTCGGCCAGTTCGTGCGCGATGAAGGGCTCCTCGGGCTCGAGGAGGCGGTCGCGAAGATGACCTCGATGCCGGCTGCCCGCCTGGGCCTCCGCGACCGTGGCCGGCTCGTTGACGGGTTCGTGGCCGACGTCGTGGTCTTCGATCCGCTGACGATCCGGGCCATGGCGACGTACGACGCGCCGCGCCGGCTGTCGGAGGGCATCGAGCACGTCTTCGTCGGTGGCGTGCAGGTCCTGGAGGGCGGCCTCCACACCGGCGCGACACCGGGCCGCGCGCTGCGACGGGGTCGGGATTGAGCGCTCTGCCAGCGTCCGGCGCCGGCCCGTCGCGTCCTCCCGGCTCTCGCTGGCCGGCGGCGTGGCGGGGATCTACACCGTCCAGACGGTCGTCGAGGCGCGAGGTCGCCGGATCGGGCGGGCGATGACGCTGGCGCCGCTCTTCGCGGCCCGGGCGCTGGGCTACCGCATCGGGACCCTCCAGTCGAGCGAGGCGGGCTACCCGGTCTACCGGCGGATCGGGTTCCAGGAGGCCTTCCGCTTCGCCATTCACGTGGGCGGCATCAGCCGGGAGACGATGGCCCAGGCGGCCGCCGGAGCGCCGGCGACGCCGGCGACGGCGACGGCGACGGCGACGGCGAACGAGCTCGCGTCGACGCGCCAGCCCGGGTGATACGCTCGCGAGGCAACGCGAGCAGCCCACTCCGGAGGAGCCCGTCGTCCGTGACGACCCGCACGATGCCGCGCCCCGCGGTGGCGCCCAACCGTTCCGCGCTGGAGGCGCTCGTCATGCCGCCCGGCGCCACAACGCGCGGCCGGGCGGCCGGCTATCCCCGTCGACGCGAGGGCCCGGCGAAGCTGACCGGCGCTGCGAAGTACACCGACGACCTCGTCTTCCCCGGCGCCTGGTACGGCGCCACGATCCGCTCCACGGAGGCTCGCGCGCGCCTCGTCGCCATCGAGCTCGACTCCGAGGTCGATTGGTCGACGGTCGTCGTGGTGACGGCGGCCGACATCCCGGGCGACAACCTGGTCGCCTCGATCAAGGAGGATCAGCCGGTCCTGGTCCCGGTGGGCGGCGAGATCCGCCACCATAGCGAACCGGTGGCGCTGCTCGCGGGCCCGGATCGGGCAGCGGTCCAGCGCCTTCGGCAGCGGATCCGCCTCGTCACCGAGCGCCTCCCGCCGGTCCTCGACCCGGAAGCCTCGGAGCATGTCTTCGCGTCATATGAGATCGGGAGCGCGGACGTCGATGCCGCGTTCACCGGCGCCGACCTCGTCCTGGAGGGCGTCTACCGGGTGGGCCACCAGGAGCAGCTGTACCTCGAGAACAACGCCATGATCGCCGTCCCGGCCGAGGACGGCGGGATGACGGTCCACGGGTCCCTGCAGTGTCCGTACTACGTCCATCGGGCCCTGCGGAAGTCCCTCGGCCTCGCGGCCGGCCAGGCACGGGTCATCCAGGAGGAGACGGGCGGCGGCTTCGGGGGCAAGGAGGAGTATCCCTCGATCATCGCCCTCCATGCCGCCCTGCTCGCTCGTAAGTGCGGCCGGCCGGTGCGGATGATCTATGACCGCCACG
>JACQEH010000020.1 GCA_016200675.1 Chloroflexota bacterium
AACGTCTTCTGGGGGTGCTCCGCCTACCCGAAGTGCGACTTCACCACGAACCAGGAGCCCCTCGGAGCGCTCCACGACACCGACGACGGGCCCGTGGCGCGGAAGGACGAGGGCGCCATCTGCCTGAAGTGCGGGGCGGCGATCGAGCTGCCGATCGACGGATCGGCGATCGTCGGACGGTCCCTCCCGGGCGGCCCGCCGGACGCGGCGGCGCTCGCCGGCAAGCGCCCCCAACCCAGGGCCGGGCGGGCGACGACCCGTGGCGGCCAACGGACCGGCCGGGGGGCCCGCTCGGGCTCCGGCACCTCGGGTCGCCGGGCGCCGGGTCGGCGCGGCACGGCCGGCGGCGGCAGCCCGGCGGCGTGACCGCCTCCGCGAGCACCCCCGCGGCGCTGCAGCAGTTCCTCCGCAGCCTCGCCGCGCGCGACACCTCCCTGCACACGCAGCGCGCCTACGCGACGGCGGTCGGGGCGTATCTCGGCTGGCTGGCCGAGCGTGGCGTCGACTGGCGCGCGCCGGGCCGGGGCGACCTGCGGGCCTACCTCGCCCGGCTCACGGCGGCCAACGCCAGGACCTCGGTCGCCCAGCGCCTGGCGGCGATCCGGGCCTTCCACCGGTTCGCCGCCCGGAGCGATCTCGCCGCCGGCGACCCGTGGGGCTCGATCGCCACCCCGCGCCTGCCGCGCCGGCTGCCCCGTGTCCTCGAGATCGAGCAGGTGGAGCGCCTCCTGGGCGTCGTCGACGCGGACCTCCTGGAGGCCGACGGCCGGGGTCTCGCCACGGCGATCGCGATCGCCCTGCGGGACCGGGCCCTGGTCGAGGTCGCCTACGCCGCCGGCCTCCGGATCAGCGAGCTGGCGGCGGCTGACCTCGGATCGCTGGAGCTTCGGCGCGGCGAGCTGCGCGTGCTCGGCAAGGGTCGCAAGGAGCGGATCGGCCTGCTCGGCCGGCCGGCCAGGGCGGCTCTGACCGCGTACCTCGAGGACGGCCGGCCGGCCCTCCTCGCCATCCGTCGCAGCCCGGGCCCGGACCCCGCAGCGATCTTCCTGAACCATCGCGGCGAGGCCCTTGGCGTGCGCGGCCTGCGCGGCCGCATCGATCGCCTGTGCCGCCTGGCGGGGCTCCCGGCGGGCGTCTCGCCGCACACCCTTCGCCACTCGTTCGCGACCCATCTCCTCGACGGCGGCGCGGATCTCCGGGTGGTCCAGGAGTTGCTCGGCCACGAGAGTCTGGCCACGACGCAGGTCTACACGCATGTCTCGCCGGCGCGCCTTCAGGCAGCCTACCGGGCCGCCCACCCGCGAGCCGGCGCACGAGCCGTGCAGGCGACCCCGGGCCCGCTGGTCGCGGCCGTTTCGCCGGCGCGGGGGCATCCGGGCGCGGGCGCATGACCACGACCGATCAGGCCGCCCGAGCATCGGGGCTCGTCCGAGCCGGGCTCCTCCTCTCGGGCGCCTTCCTCGTGTCGCGCCTGCTCGGCTACCTCAGGACCGTCGCTCTTGGAGCGACCTTCGGCGCCGGCCCGGACCTCGACTCGTTCTTCGCGGCCTTCCGCCTCCCGGACCTCATTTTCCAGGTCGTCGCAGCGGGGGCCATGGGCTCGGCGCTCATTCCCATCCTGGCGGGCCTGTTCGCCACGGGGGAGCGGGCACACGCCTGGCGGGTCGTCGCGACGGTCGCGAACCTGCTCCTCGTCGCCCTGTCCGCCCTGGCCGTGGTGGCCTTCGTGACGGCGCCCCTGCTCGTGCGGGTGCTCGCGCCCGGCTTCGACGAGGCGGGACTGGAGAGGACCACCGACCTGACGCGGATCATGCTCGCCGCCCCGGTGCTGCTGGCCCTCGGGGCGGTCGCCACCAGCGCGCTTAATGCCGAAGGCCGGTTCACGGTCGCCGCCCTCGCCCCGATCGTCTACAACGTCGCGATCATCGGCGGGGCGCTGCTGCTGGGGCCGAGCATGGGCGTGACCGGCCTCGCGATCGGCGTCGTCGTCGGGGCGTTCGGGCACCTCGCGATCCACCTGCCCGCCCTCCTCGGCCTGGGCTTCCGGCCCGCCCTCCGGATCGATCTCCAGGACCCCGCCGCGCGTCGGGTCCTGCGCCTCCTGGGACCTCGAGCGCTGGGCCTCGGGGCCTCGCAATTCACGTTCATAGTCATGACCGCGCTGGCGTCGGGCCTCGGTGCGGGCGCCGTGTCGGCCTATTCGATCGCCTTCGCCCTCCTCCAGATCCCCATCGGCCTGGTCGGCGTGCCTCTCGGGATCGTGATCTTCCCGTCGATCTCCAGGGAGCATGCCGTCGGGGCGATCGATTCCTATGTCGCCCTCGTGACACGCTCGGTCCGCCTCCTCGTCTTCGCGATGATCCCGATCACGGCCATCGGCATCGCCCTGCGGACGCCGATCGTGGAGCTCCTCTTCGGCTACGGCAAGTTCGACGCTGCCGACATCGATCGCACGGCCGCGACCCTGGCGGCGTTCCTCCTGGGCCTGGCGGCCCATGCCGCCATCGCCGTCCTTGCCCGCGCCTTCTATGCCCGGCAGGACACCCGCACGCCGGTCGCCGCGGCGATCCTGGCGGTCGTGGTCAACACCGCCCTCGGGATCTTGTTCGTGGGGCCCTTCGGGCTCCCGGGCCTGGCCCTCGCCATCGCGATCGCGGCCTGGCTGGAGGCGGCCTACCTGCTGGTCGCGCTGGGTCGCCACGTCCCGTCCTTCGAGCCGCGGTCGATCATCCGGGTCCTCGTCGAGGCGATCGTCGCGGGCGCCGTTGCAGCCGGCGTGGCGGTGCTGGCCGCCGCCGTCCTCGTGCATTGGATCGACCTCGGCTCCGGGAAGATCGTGATCCTGGCAGGGACATCGATCGCGACTGCCCTGGGCGGCGTGGCATTCGTGCTCGTCGCGCTCGTCCTGCGCATCCCCGAGCTGCCCTCGATCGTCGGCCTCGTGACCGACCAGTTCCGACGCCGGGCCCAGTCGTGAACGGCCGGCGTCCAGGCGGCGAGGAACCCGCGGGCGCCGGGGCCGCGTGGGATGAATTCGTGCAGGCGTCGGAGCCGGGCTCCTACCTCCAGCTCCGGGCATGGGCAGAGGTCAAGCGCGTCAACGGCTGGTCCAGCCTCGACGTCCTCGCCGAGGCACCGGGCGCTCCCATCGGCGCCCAGGTCCTGCTCCGCCGGCCCCGGCCCCTGCCGTGGGCCTTCGCCTACGCGCCGCGTGGTCCCGTGACCGCCGCCTGGCGGCCCGATGCCGTGGCGCCCTTCACGGCGGCCGCTCGCGAGACGCTGTCCGCCGCGGGCCGGGTGTCCCACGTCCGGATCGACCCCGAGGTCGAGTCCGACGGGCCGCTTGACACCGGCGGATCGCTCCGAGCGGCCCTCCGCGCCGCGGGGTGGCGGCCGGCACCGGCGATCCAGCCGGCCTCGACCCGGCTCATCGACCTCACGGCCGACGAGCGGGCGCTCTGGGGCGACCTGCGCAAGAAGTGGCGGCAGTACGTGAACCGGGCCCGCGCCGTCGGCGTCACGGTCACGGAGGCGGGCGAGGACGAGCTGCCGATCTTCTACGAGATCTACCGCGAGACAGCCGCCCGGGCCGGCTTCCTGATCCGGACGGAGGCCGCCTATCGGAGCATCTGGCGCGCCTATGACCGGCAGGGGCTGGCACGGCTCCTCCTTGCCCGGCTCGCCGACGGCACGCCCGTCGCCTCCCTCTTCCTCGTCCGGTCCGGCGGGCGCGTCGTCGAGCCGTACGGCGGCATGACCCAGGCGGGTGCGGACTCACGAGCCAACTACCTCCTGAAGTGGGAGGCCATCGCCTCGTCCCGCGCGGCCGGGGCGCACACCTACGACCTGTGGGGCCTGGCGCATCCCGGAATCGCCCACTTCAAGGCCGGCTTCGGTGGTCGCGAGGTTCGCTACGTCGGAGCCTGGGACCTCGTCCTGGACCGACTCGGACGCTCCGTCTATGGGCTGGCCCAGCGGGCCCGGGTGGTGGCCGCCCGCCGCCGCCACGGACTCGGGAGCGGGGTGATGCCGGCTCCGGGCACCGGCGCCGAGGGCGGCGGTGAGGCAGGCGACGGATGATGGAGGTCCGGGAAGCCAACCCCCGCGAGCTCGAGGCGTGGGATGACCTGACGGTCCATCCCGGCGGCGGCCACGTCCTCCAGTCGATGGCCTGGGCCTGCCACCGGGCGGCGACGGGCTGGCGCCCGCACCACCTGATCCTTGCCGACGGCTCGGCCGTGCTCGCGCTCGAGCGACCGTGGCCGCTCCTCGGCGGGTCGAGCGTCTACCTGCCCCGCGGGCCCATTCCGGCCGGCTCGGCGCCCGCCATGGCCGCGCGGCTCGACGCCGTGACCGCCTGGCTGCGAGCCCGCGGCGCCGATGTCGTCGCCTCCGACGCGGAGGTCCCGGCCGCGACCGGTTATCCCGCGCTGCTCCGCGACATCGGGTACGGGTCGATCGAGGAGATCCAGCCGTCGCGTCATCGCTATTCCCTGGGGCTCGGTCACGGCGCCGACGCCGAGGCCGTCTTCGGGGCCATCGGCAGGTCGACGCGCCAGCGGATCCGGGCCGCGGAACGGGCCGGGACGCGGATCGTCCGGCACGACCGCTCGACGGTGGGCGGCGAGGACGGACGCGGCGCGGATCCCGGACCCGGGTTCGAGATGCCCGCTGAGCCATTGGCCGAGGCCCTCGATCGCTTCTACGACCTGCTCCTCCATACCGGTGAGCGGCGGCACTTCTCGTTCGGTCCGCGGGCGTCGTTCCTGCGCTGGTGGCAGGCCGCCCACGACGCCGGCCACCTGGCCCTCCTCGAGGCGCGCGCGGCCGATGGAACGGCGCTCGCCGGGCTCGTCCTCTATCGCCACGGCGGCCGCCTCTCCACGGTCCACTCCGCCGACGACGCGACGACGCGCCGAGCACACCCGGGGGCACTCCACCTCCTGCGCTGGCGGGCCATCGAGCTCGCCATCCACGAAGGCTGCGCCGAGATGGACCTGGGCGGGGTTGACGTCCCCGGGGCCCGCCACGAGCCGCGGCCCGGCGACGCGACCTACGGCCTGGCCGAGCACAAGCGTGCCTTCGGCGCGACCTGGCTCGAGCTCAGCGGGGCCCATGAGCGCGTCCTGCGACCGGGCCACTATCGGATCGGCCGAGCCCTCGCCCGGACGCGTCGGATGATCGGCCGATGATGGCCACGATCGCCTCGCTCGTGGCGGCCGCCGAGCCGCGCGAGCCGCGGGACCTCGGCGACCTCGTGGAGCGGCTGCGACAGATCGATCCGGCGGCGCGCCTGCAGCTGCCGCCGGGCGCGAGCGCCTCGACCGGCGCCGCGACCGGGCCGGAGATCCGCGGCGTCACGAGCGATTCGCGACAGGCCGTCCCCGGCAGCCTCTTCGTGGCCGTGCCCGGCTTCCACGTCGACGGTGCGTCCTTCGCGGCGCAGGCCGTGGAATCGGGTGCGGGCGCGGTCATGGCCGAGCGGCCGCTCCCGGAGCTCGGCGTGCCCCAGGTCGTCGTGACCGACGCCCGTCGCTCGCTGGCCGAGGCCGCCGCCTGGTGGTACGGGGATCCCTCCCGTAGCCTCGGCGTGATCGGCGTCACGGGCACCGACGGCAAGACCACGACGAGCTTCCTGGCGGAGGCGGCCCTCGCCGCCGCTGGCCTGCGGACGGGGCTCCTGGGGACCGTCGCGACCCAGATCGGCGGCCTCCGCGAACGGAACGCCGCGCATGCCACGACGCCCGAGGCACCCTGGCTCCAGGCGGTCCTCCGGGCGATGGTCGCGGCGGGCGACGCGGCGGCCATCATCGAGACCACGTCGCACGGGCTGGCCCTCGACCGGGTGGCTGCGATCGCCTACGACGTCGCGGTCTTCACCAACCTGACACACGAGCACCTGGAGCTGCACGGCACGTTCGAAGCCTATCGGGCGGCCAAGCTCCGCCTGTTCGAGGGGCTCGCCGTCGGGGCGGGAAACGCCGCCAAGCCGGCGGTCGCGTGGCCGCGCACGGGGATCGTCAACGCCGACGACCCGTCGGCCGCGTTCTTCGAGGGCGCCACGCGGGCGGCCGGCGCGGGGAGCATCACCTTCGGCCGCCACCCCGACGCGGATGTCCGCCTGCTCGATGTCGTGGACGATCAGGGGCGGCTCCTCGTCCAGTACCGGGCGCAGGGTCGTGAGCAGGCGATCCGGCTGCGCCTGGCGGGCCGCTTCAACGCCCACAACGCCCTCGCGGTCGTCGCCATCGGTCTGGCCCTTGAGCTCGACGAGGCGGCGGTCCGGGCCGGCCTCGAATCGGCCGCGGCGGTTCCGGGCCGGATGGAACGCGTGGAGGCCGGCCAGCCGTTCGCGGTCGTCATCGACTACGCCCACACACCGGCCTCGCTGGGAGGGAGGCCTTCGAGCGAGCCCGCCCGGGCGACGTGGTCCTGCTGGCGGGCAAGGGCCACGAGACGACGATCCTCCATGCGGACCAGGCCGAGCCATGGGACGAACTGGGCGAAGCTCGGGCCGCCCTCGCGGACCTGGGCTGGCGCGCCTGACCCCGCGGTAGACTGCGACCGATGGTCGCTCCCGGAACCCCCACCGAAACGCCCCCGGACGATCGCGTCCCGGCCCGCCCGCGCCGGGGCGGCAGCCGCGCCCTGACCCGAGGCAGTGGCACGGCCAGGATCCCGTCGGTGGAGACCCTGACCGCCCGGCTCCTGGCCGCGACCCGCGTCCACTACCCGCAGGCGGACCTGTCCGGGATCGAGGACGCCGTGGCGATGGCGGTCGAGGCCCACGGCAGCCAGTTGCGGGCGTCGGGCGAGCCCTACGTGACCCACCCGATCGCGGCCGCCGAGATCCTCGCCGAGCTCGGCCTCGATCCGGTGGCCATCATGGCCGGGGTCCTCCACGACGTCCCGGAGGACACCGAGTACGCGCTGGCCGACATCGAGGAGCGCTTCGGCCAGGAAGTCGCCCACCTCGTGGACGGGGTCACCAAGCTCGGAAAGTTCAGCACGATGAGCCACGAGCAGCAGCAGGCCGAGAACATCCGGAAGATGTTCCTGGCCATGGCCCAGGACATCAGGGTCGTGCTCATCAAGCTCGCCGATCGCCTCCACAACATGCGGACGCTGCAGGCCCTGCCCATGGAGAAGCAGCTCCGGATCGCCCGCCAGACCCTGGAGATCTACGCCCCGCTGGCCGAGCGCCTGGGGATCTGGCAGGTCAAGTGGGAGCTCGAGGACCTGGCCTTCAAGGTCCTGGAGCCGGAGCGCTTCCGGGAGCTGGCCAAGCTGCTCGACACCCGCCGCAAGGGCCGCGAGGGCTACATCGAGCGAGCGATCGCCGAGCTGGAGCCGCGGCTCGCCGCGGCCGGCATCAGCGCCGACCTCCAGGGCCGCCCGAAGCACATCTTCTCCATCTGGCGAAAGATGCAGCGCAAGAGCGCGGAGTTCGGCGAGATCTACGACGTCTACGCCATCCGGATCCTCGTCGACGAGCTCAGGGACTGCTACGCGGCGCTCGGCATCGTGCACGCCCTGTGGCGCCCCATCCCCGGCCAGTTCGACGACTACATCGCGGTCCCCAAGAACAACCTCTACCAGTCCCTCCACACGGCGGTCATCGCCCTCGACGGGAAGCCCCTCGAGATCCAGATCCGGACCCACGCCATGCACCAGGTCAGCGAGGTCGGCATCGCCGCCCACTGGCGCTACAAGGAGGGCTCCAAGTCCGATCGCGACTACGACGCCAAGCTGGCCTGGCTCCGCCAGCTCATGGACTGGCAGCGCGACGTCGCCGACGCCACCGAGTTCGTCGAGGGCATCAAGCTCGACATCTTCCAGGACCAGGTCTTCGTCTTCACGCCGAAGGGCGAGATCAAGGACCTCCCGGCCGGCGCGACGCCGCTCGACTTCGCCTACCGCATCCACACCGACGTCGGCCACCGGACGATCGGGGCCAAGGTCAACAACCGCCTGGTGCCCCTGGACTACCGGCTCAAGAACGGCGACATCGTCGAGATCGTGACGACGAAGGCCGAGCACGGCCCATCGCGCGACTGGCTGAACCTCGTCCGGACGAGTCACGCCCGGGAGAAGATCCGGCAATGGTTCAAGCGCCAGGAGCGGGACGAGAACATCGTCCACGGGCGCGAATCGCTGGAGCGGGAGCTGCGCCGCCTGGCCCGGACCTCGATCGGGGCCCTCGGCCAGGACCGGCTCACCGAGGTCGCCCGGCTCTTCAACCATGACGACCTGGACGACTTCCTGGCCGCCATCGGCTATGGCGCGGTCAGCGCCCAATCGGTGGTCATGCGCCTCGGCGTCGTCGACGACTCGCAGCTCCAGCTGCCAACCGTCGCGCCGTCCATCCAGCCGGCCAAGGCCGGCGGCGTCCGGGTCAAGGGGGTGGGGGACCTCCTGGTCCGCTTCGCCAAGTGCTGCCATCCCATCCCGGGCGACCCGATCCAGGGCTTCATCACCCGCGGCAAGGGCGTCACCGTCCATCTCCGCTCGTGCCCGACGGTCATCAACGAGCGGGAGGTGAGCCGCCTCATCGAGGTCGAATGGGAGGCCGCGCCGGCGCAGACCTACCCGATCGCCATCCGGGTCGAGGCCTACGATCGGACGGGCCTCCTGTCTGACATCACCCAGGTCGTGGCCGAGGCCAAGGTCAACATCGTGGCCGCCAACGTCACGATCGGGCCTGATCACGTGGCCGTCGTGCGAGCGACGCTGCAGGTGGCCTCCGTGAGCCAGCTGGCCCGGGTTCTCGGGCGGATCGAGCAGCTCAAGGACGTGATCAGCGCCTCGCGCGACCTCGCCTGACCGCCCGCCCGAGCCGCCGCCCGCCGGGCCGGTTCCTCGGCCCGGGCACGTCGCCGGTAGACTGCGGACGATGCCGACCTTTCGCGCTCCCCGCGGCACGCGCGACCTCCTGCCCGCGGACGCTGCCCGCTTTCAGGGCCTGATCGCCATCGCCCGGGACCTCACCGATCGCTATGGCTACCGGCCGATCGAGACGCCCGTCTTCGAGCAGGCCGCCGTCTTCGAGCGTGGCATCGGCGAGGTCACCGACGTCGTCGAGAAGGAGCTCTTCCGGATTGCGCCGCGGACCGACGAGGCGGAAGCCTGGGCCCTCCGCCCCGAGCCCACCGCCGGCATCGTCCGGGCCTGGGTCCAGCACGGGATGCAGACGTGGCCCCAGCCGGTCCGCCTGACGACGATCGGCCCGATGTTCCGCTACGACCGGCCGCAGGCGGGCCGCTACCGGCAGTTCTGGCAGTTCGATGTCGAGGCCCTCGGCGACCCCGGCCCGGCGATCGACGCCGAGATCATCGAGCTCGGCCACCGCTTCTACGGGCGAGCGGGCGTCGCCGGGGTCGAGGTGCACCTCAACTCGATCGGGGATGCCGCCTGCCGGCCGTCCTACCTGGCCGCGCTCGTCGACTTCTACCGCGAGCGAGCGGGAGCCGTTCCCGGCCCCGCGCGAGCGCGCCTCGAGCGCAACCCCCTGCGCCTCCTCGACTCGAAGGATCCGACGATGGTCGCCATCAACGCAGGGGCGCCGCGGATCGTCGACCACCTCTGCGCCGCCTGCGCGGCGCACTTCGCGGCCGTCCGGGCCCACCTCGACGCCGTCCACGTCCCGTACCGCCTGGAACCCGGCCTCGTCCGCGGCCTCGACTACTACTCGCGAACCGCCTTCGAGTACTACGTCACCGCCCGCGAGGGCCAGCAGCAGGCCCTCGGTGGCGGCGGGCGCTACGACGGACTCGTCGAGCTCCTCGGCGGACGGCCGGCGCCGGGCATCGGCTTCGGGCTCGGCCTGGATCGGGTGGCCCTCGTCCTGGAGGAGCAGGGGATGGCGGACGACGCCGGCCCGGGGGTCCCGGCACCCGACGTCGTGGTCGTCTCGGCCGACCCGGCCGACACCATCGCGCGCTTCGTCGTGGCCACGCGGTTGCGCGGCGCGGGCCTGGCGGCCCAGCCTGACCTCGGCCAGCGCAAGCTCGGCCGGCAGCTCGAGGCGGCGGCTCGCGATGGAGCGCACTTCGCCGTGATCCTCGGCGACGAGCTCGCGGGCGGTCACGTCCAGGTGCGCGACCTGAAGGCCGGCAGCCAGCGCCTCGTCGCGGTCGACGATCTCGCCCGCGAACTTGGGCGGGCGGTCGCGTCCCACCGCCACGGCACCGGCGAGTAGACGCTCCCTCCCCGGCACTCTCTGGGGCGGCACCTCGGCTCCGAGGTCGCCGGCCATGACGGCCGTCTGGGCGTGGGCTCCGCTCGCCGAGCCCGCCTTCGAGCGTCCGGCGGCTACCATTGGCCTCGCAATGACGACCCCCTCGGCTGACCTCGCGACGCCCTATCGCAGCCACACCTGCGGCGCCCTCCGCGCCGACGATGCGGGCTCCCACGCTCGCCTTGCCGGCTGGGTCCATCGCCGGCGCGACCACGGTCAGCTCATCTTCCTCGACCTCCGCGATCGCCACGGGATCACCCAGGTGGTCATCGACCGGGCCGACGCCCCGACGGCCCATGCGGCTGCGTCCAGGATCCGGCCGGAGTTCGTCGTGAGCGTCGAGGGCAGCGTCGCCAGGCGCCTGCCGGGCACCGAGAATGCGCGCCTGCCGACGGGCGAGATCGAGCTCCAGGCCACGGCCGTGGCCATTCTCAACGAGGCGAAGACGCCGCCCTTCTACATCAACGAGCCGGACGCCCCGGTCGACGAGATGCTCCGCCTCAAGTACCGCTACCTCGACATCCGGCGGGAGCCGATGCAGGAGCGGCTCCTCCTCCGGAGCCGGCTAGTGCAGGCCATCCGGGAGGTCCACCACGCCAGCGGCTTCGTCGAGATCGAGACGCCCAACCTGATCAAGTCGACGCCCGAGGGCGCCCGCGACTTCATCGTCCCGTCCCGCCTCCAGACGGGCATGGTCTACGCCCTGCCGCAGAGCCCCCAGCAGTTGAAGCAGCTCCTGATGGTCGCCGGCGTCGACCGCTACTTCCAGATCGCCCGCTGCTTCCGGGACGAGGACCTGCGCGGCGACCGCCAGCCGGAGTTCACCCAGCTCGACCTCGAGATGAGCTTCGTCGACGAGGCCGCGGTCATGGACTTCGTGGAGCGGATGGCGATCGAAGTCAGCCGCATCGTGACGCCTCAGCGGCGGCTTCTCGCGACGCCCTTCCCGCGCTACACCTACGAGGAGGCCATGGAACGGTTCGGCTCCGACAAGCCGGACCTTCGCTTCGGGATGGAGCTGGTCGACCTTGCTCCCGACCTCAGGGGTCCGGACGGCACGCCGGCCTCGGGCTTCCGCGTCTTCGACGAAGTCCTGGCGGGCGGCGGCCGGGTCAAGGCCATCAGCGTGTCCGGGCTCGGGGACGCACCGCGCTCCCGGATCGACGAGCTGACCGAGACAGCGAAGCGGTTCGGAGCGAAGGGTCTCGCGCACCTGGCCGTCGGGGCTGCGGGGGCGGCTAAGGGACCGATCGTCAAGTTCATCGGCGACGACCTCGCGGCGCGGCTCTGCACCCGGGCCGGGGCACACCCGGGCGACCTGGTGCTCATCGTGGCCGATGCCGCCGCCGTCACGAACGACGTCCTCGGCCGGTTGCGCGCCGAGCTCGGCGTCCGCCTCGGCCTGGCGGATCCGGGCGTCCTCGCCTACGGCTGGGTTCACCGCTTCCCGATGTACCACTGGGACGTCGAGGGTGGGCGGTGGGACGCGACCCACAACCCGTTCAGCG
>JACQEH010000021.1 GCA_016200675.1 Chloroflexota bacterium
TTAACTGGCGGGAGACGGTGACCGGAGATGTACCTGATCAAATTTTTGCGAGGCGAGCTGGCCGCTACGGACCAGGTCAAAGTCGAATATCGGCTCGCGTGTAGTGGTCAGTTCTATAACCGCAAGGTGCAGACGGCGGATTGGACAAAGAGCTTTGTTACGCGGATTCTGCTGCAGCAGCCCCTAGAGCTCTTTGTCTCAAGCGTGCCATTTGACGATTACCCCCAGGAGATTACTGCTCAATTTTCGCTGAAGCGGGTCACTGAACAGGATGACGGACCGCCGACCCCGAGCAGCAGGACACCCGCTCGGACGGCCATGCTGAACTTCACGTGCGTTCCGCTCGGCAGGATGCCGCTCGGGGCTCCGAGGGACTCGAGCGTCGGTCCCAGGTCTCCGAGGTCGACCGAGGTCACCGCGGTCCCGGCGTGATCGGCCGTCGTCACGGTGATGTCCGTCCCGACCGAGGCAATCGCCAGCAGGTTCCGGAGCTGGTCGAGGCGGGCCTGCGCCGCTGCCGCGTCGGTGCCTCGGATGAGCAAGACTGCGCCGGCGCCGGCGCCGTCGCCGACCGGGACGCCGGCGACCCCAAGGTCCTCGATCCAGCCGACGAGGCCACCGACGCCGCCGAGGCTGCCGAGCGCGGCCTGAAGCTGCCCGAGGGCCCCCGCCTGGGACGGCGCGGCCTGCAGGCGGGCGACGGTTCGCTGGAGGCTGGCGCCCATGCCATGGACCTCGAGGAAGCCGAAGGCCGTTGCCGGCAGGAGCGCCGCGAACTGGCTCTTCCCGGGCGGCGGAGCCGTCGGCAGGCCCCTCGGGCCGGCAGTTTCGCTGGCCGCCGGCGTGACGAGCTCGACCTGGAGCGCCGTGTCCACGACCCGGAGCCCGGCGACGAGCCAGTCCGGAACGGCGGCCATCGTGGCGGTGTCGATGCCGAGCGAGGGCGCCACCTTCTGGAGGCCGCTGGTCACCGCCCTGCCGCTGACATAGGCGAGCGCGACCTGATCGCCAGAAAGGCGCTCGCGGGCCGCGCGGAACCGGGCGTCGCCGTCGATGCCCTTGCCGTCGAGGTGGGCGTCGATCCCCCGCTGGATCGCCGCCGGCATGCCGTAGAGCAGGAAGCGGCCGTCCAGAGCGCAGGACGCGCCCGCGCTCGTCCCGGTGCTCGCGCCGACTTCGAGCGCCACGCCGCGGTAGGTCTCGCCCTTCGTCGTCGACGTCCCGGAGATCGAGCTGCAGGTGGCGCTGCCGTCCGTGGTGACCACCAGCAGCACGCCGGCCGGCGTAACGCCCGAGCTCGCATCGCTCATGTCGGCCGCGGTCATCGACAGCGTCATCGGCCCGGCGAGGAGCGGCTTCACCTGCCTGGCGTAGTCGATCGCGCCGTTGCCCGCGCGATCGACGAGCCGCCCGAGCGCCTCGTCGATCTTCTCGCTCAGGGTCGACTGGTCGGCAAAGCCAGGGAAGTGGGCGAGGAAGTTCCCGAGGTGCTGGCGCTGGTCACCGGGGAGCTCCGGCCGGAGCTCGAGGACGACGGCGCTGCCGGCGGGCACGTAGCGAAGCGCCTCCGGCAGCGGCCGGGCGCCGAGGAACGCGGTGGCGGCGACGGCGGCCCCGAGGACCGCGACGACCACGATCGCCGCAACGAGCCAGCGGCCGCGCGACCGTCCGGCGGCCATCGGTGCCCCGCCGGACGCGAACCCCGGAGCGGCACCGGCCTCCGAGGGGGCCCCAGCGCCGTCATCGTCCGGCGGCGGCAGGTGCACTTCGGCCGTTTCAGGCGGCTGCTCGGGCATCGTGGAGCCAGCGTCCTCGTGCATCAGCGCCGACCGAGCAGCCCGGTCATGGCGCGGGCCTTCCCTCCGCCTTTGCCGCGCATGCCTCCCAGCTGCTTCATGACCCGCTGCATGTCGCCGAACTGCTTCACCAGGCGGTTGACATCGGGCAGGGTCGTTCCGGAACCGGCCGCGATCCGTCGCCGGCGCGAGGCGTTGAGGACGTTCGGATCCCGTCGCTCGCGGGGCGTCATCGAGCGGATGATCGCCTCGGTCCGCTGCATCTCGCCCCGGTCCACGGCGGCCTGGGCTTCCTTGGCTATGCCGCCCATGCCCGGAATCATCCCCATGAGCTGGCCGATCGGACCCATCTTCTGGACCTGCTGGAGCTGCTCGAGCATGTCCTCGAGGGTGAACTCGGCCTTGCGGAGCTTGGCCTCAAGCTTCTCGGCCTGCTTGACGTCGACGAACTCCTGGGCTCGCTCGACGAGCGTCAGGATGTCGCCCATGCCGAGGATCCGGCCCGCCAGGCGGTCCGGATGGAAGACCTCCAGGGCGTCGGTCTTCTCGCCGGTGCCGAGGAACGCGGCGGCAAAGGCCTGGGCCACCGCGACGGCCTCCTGGCCGGTCATGGCGTCCACGATGAGGAGGGTCTCGATCGGCTTCACGGCGTCGTTCACCGCGCCGATCTCGGCCATGAGGGCCTCGTCCAGGGTGAGCCGCCCGGCGGTATCGAGGATGACGGTGTCGCGCACGAGGCGGCGAGCGGCTTCGACCCCGCCCCGGGCGATGTCGACGACGGCGGTCCCCACGGGCGCACGGTGGACGGGGATGTCGAGGGCCTTGCCGAGCGTCTGGAGCTGGTCGGCGGCGGCCGGACGGTAGGGGTCCGCGGCGACGAGGAGCGGCCGCCGGCCCTGTTTCACGATGTACCGGGCGAGCTTGGCCGCCGACGTCGTCTTGCCCGAGCCCTGGAGGCCGACGAGCGAGATGACGGCCGGGTTGCCCTGGAGGTGGAAGGTCCGATCGCCGACGGTCAGGAGGGCGACGAGCTCGTCGTGGACGATCTTCACCACCTGCTGGCCGGCCGTCAGGCTGGCCAGGATCTCCGCCCCCACGGCCTGCTCGCGGACGCGGGCGACGAAGTCTTTGACGACGCGGAAGTTGACGTCCGCCTCGAGGAGCGAGAGGCGAATCTCCCGCATGGCAACGTCGACATCGGTTTCCGAGATCCGGCCGCGACCGGTCAGAGAGGCCAGCGTCTGGCGCAGGCGGTCGCTCAGGGCGTCGAACACGGGTCGGGCGATTCTCCTGGTCGGGCTCGGTGCCGGCGCCGCGCAACGGGGCGGGCCGGTTGGTGCGCGGGTTCTGGCGACACCGGGTGGCGGGAGTGTAGCGCATCGCGTCCGGGCCCCCGGGACGGGCCCTCCCCGACGCCGTGCCTCAGGGCCCCGTGACCTGGAAGGGGATGCGCTTGCTTGCGCTCCCATCGTGGACCTCGAGCGCGTAGCTGCCGGTCCCCGGCGCCGCGACGTCGAATCTCGAGACGAGGCCGGTCATCGTGGCGCCGGCGCCGATGAGGACGGCCGGGGCGCTCCGCCCGTCGGGACGAGCCGCCACGGTCCTGCCGTCGGGCAGGACGAGGGCGATGTTGGCGGTCGTGAAGGCGAACCCGCCCTCGAACGATCCCGCGTAGCGCGCGTCATACGTCACGCTGAGGGCCATGGCCTCGGGTGGGAGCTCGATCCCCCAGTCCGGCAGGTCGGCCCGGAGCTCGCCGGCGCGCACCGTGATCGCGAGGTTGCCGGCCTGCGCCGTCCCCTCG
>JACQEH010000022.1 GCA_016200675.1 Chloroflexota bacterium
CTACTGCGGCGCCACGGCGGACCATGCTCACCCGAACGAGAAGGACCGCCAGCAGGCGTCGGCCCTGCTGGCCGCGATGCGGCTGAGCTCCACCGGCGGGTAGACCCGGCGCCCGGTCGAGCCGATCACCTGGCCAGCCCGGGGCGGGAGGGGACGTGGCAGCAGGACGGGAGAAGTCGAGCACGACGGCCCAGATCGCAATGGCCGTTGGGCAGGCGAGCGAGTATCTCGGGGCGCACCCCGAGGAGGCGCGCTATCGCGACTCGTACGCGCGGGCGACGCTCGAGGGTGGTCTCGTCGCGTCCGTCACCGGCCCCGGCGGGGAACGCCTGCTGACCGACATGCCGAAGGGCATCGGCGGTACCGCCGTGGCGCCTTCGCCGGGCTGGTTCCTGCGGGCCGCCGAGGCCTCCTGCATCGCCTCCCTCGTCGCGATTCGCGCGGCCGCGACGGGGGTCACCATCGACTCGCTCGAGGTGGAGGTCGACAGCGAGTCGGACGACAGGGGGATCCTCGGCCTCGATCCCGGCATCCCCGCGGGGGCACTGGCGGTCAGGGTGGTCGCCAGGATCCGCTCCAGCGGGACCTCGGATGCCGGCCTGCGCGAGCTGGTCGACTGGGCCGTCGACCATTGCCCCGTGGCGGACACGGTTCGTCGAGCGGTCCCGGTGGAGGTCGACGTCGAGGTCGCGACCGGCTAGCGGCGCCAGCCTGTGCCCGGGAGCCCTACGATGTCGAACATGGCCACGCTGACCTACCCGCCCGCCCCCGTCATCGACCAGGTCGATGACTACCACGGCATCCGGATCGCGGACCCCTATCGCCCGCTGGAAGACAGCGACGCACCGGCATCGCGGGCATGGATCGCGGCCCAGAACCAGCTGACCTCGACCGTCCTGGCGCGCGTCCCGGGGCGGGCCGCCATCCGCGATCGCCTCACGGAGCTCTGGAATTTCCCCCGCGCCGGCGCGCCGTGGCGGCGAGGCAACCGCTGGTTCCAGCTCCGGAACACCGGGCTCCAGGATCAGGACGTGCTGTGGTCGAGTGCGGCGCCAGCCGGTGAAGGAGCCGTCCTCTTCGATCCCAACGTCCTGAGCGAGGAGGGCACGATCGCCCTCTCCTCGATCGCGGTATCCGAGAGTGGCGAGCTCGTGGCCCTGGCGCTGAGCCATGCCGGCTCCGACTGGCGCCGTTGGCGCGTCCGCCGCGTGGCGACCGGCGACGAGTTGCCCGATCGCGTCGACTGGAGCAAGTTCTCGTCCGCCGCCTGGACCCACGACGACGCCGGCTTCTTCTACGGCCGCTACCCCGAGCCGCCGCCCGGTGCGGCCTACGACGCCCCGAACCGGAACATGGAGCTTCGCTACCACCGGCTGGGCACCGCCTCCGCAGACGACGTGCTCGTCTTCTCGACGCCGCACGCGCCCGACTGGGGGTTCGAGCCGGAGCTGTCCGATGACGGGAGGTTGCTCATCATCAGCGTCTGGCGCGGCACGGATCCCGAGAACCGGATCTACGTCGCCGACCTCGCCGACGGCCTGGAGGCCGCGGTGGTGCGGCCGCTCCTCGATGCGGCCGATGCGAGCTACCAGCCGATCGCCACGATCGACCGGACGCTCTACCTGCTGACCGATCTCGGGGCGCCGCGTGGCCGGGTCATCGCGGTGGATGTCGACCATCCCGGGTCACCACGCGAGATCGTTGCCGAAGCCGAGGACTCGCTGGAGCACGTTGGGCTCGTCGGCGGCCGCCTCGCGGCGGTCTATCTCCGGCATGCGCACAGCCGGCTGGCGATCTTCGAGCTCGACGGCCGGCATGTCGGCGACGCGACCCTTCCGGGAATCGGCTCGATCGTCGAGACGGCGGGACGGGCCGGCGACGACACGCTGTATCTCACCTTCGCGACGTTCGCGTCGCCGCCGACCGTCCTCGCCGTGGGCATGCGCGAGGGCGCGGTTCGATCGGTCGAACGCCCCACCCTCGGCTGGGATCCGGACGCCTACGTGAGCCAGCAGGTCTTCGTGGCCTCCGCCGACGGCACGCGGATCCCCCTCTTCCTCACCCACCGGCGCGACCGCGTCCCGAACGGCGACGTGCCGACGCTGCTCCATGGATACGGCGGCTTCCACGTGCCGACCGGCCCCGGCTTCAAGGCCGAGTGGCTGGCCTTGATGGAACGGGGCGGCCTCCTGGCGGTCGCATCGCTGCGTGGCGGCGGGGAGTACGGCAAGGCCTGGCACGACGCGGGGCGGCTGGCCAACAAGCAGAACGTCTTCGACGACTTCGCCGCCTGCCTGCGCTGGCTGGCCGGCTCGGGCTGGACGAGGAAGGAACGGATCGCGATCAGCGGCCGATCGAACGGCGGCCTGCTCGTGGGGGCCACGATCACCCAGCACCCGGAGCTCTTCGGCGCGGCACTCGCCGAGGTCGGGGTGATGGACATGGTCCGGTTCCACCGCTTCACCATCGGCTGGGGCTGGACGAGCGACTACGGCTCGCCCGACGATCCGGAGGACTTCCGGACCCTGCTGGCCTACTCGCCGCTCCACAACGTCCGGTCGGGTGTCGCCTATCCGCCGACCCTCGTGACGACGGGCGATCACGATGACCGCGTTGTCCCGGGGCACTCATTCAAGTTCGCCGCGACGCTCCAGGCCGCGCAGGCCGGTGACGGGCCGATCCTCATCCGGATCGACACGGATGCCGGGCACGGCCTTGGCAAGCCCGTCGGGAAGCTGATCGACGAACGGGCCGACGTCCTCGCCTTCCTCGAGATGGCGCTCGGGGCATGAACCAATCGACCGAGCCGGTGTTTCCGGCGCCCGACACCGCGCTGACCCACATCCTGGTCGTGGCCGACCCGGCGAGGTCGCGGCGCTGGTACACGGAGGTCCTGGGCGCCTCGGTCTATCGCGAGTACGGCTCGTCGATCGTCCTCAGCTTCGGCGGCGCCTGGCTGCTCCTGGTCGAGGGCGGCGGACCGACCGCCGACAAGCCAACCGTCGCGTTGGCGCCGCCCGTGGATCCGAACCTCCGCGACAACCTCTTCACCATCCGCGTGGTCGACTGCCGGGCGACGTTCGAGCTCCTCAGCGCGCGCGGTGGGGAGTTCCTGACCCCACCCGTGACCCGCGGCAGCGAGACGCGCTGCTTCCTGCGGGATCCGGACGGCCACCTCTTCGAGCTCAGCGAGTACCGATCCGCTGGGTAGGGGAGGCAGGCGGTGCCGCGCGCCGATTCATTCGATGGCGCCGTCATCGGGGGCGGGGCCGCGGGCTGCGTTGTCGCCCGGCGTGTCGCGGAGGCGGGGGAACGTCCACGGCGTCGAGGGCCTGAGCGTCATGGATGCGTCGGTCATTCCCGAGGCGACGGCCGGCTTTCCGCACCTCGTGACGCTCATGCTCGCCGAGCACCTGGCGGAGCGATTCGTCCAGGCGGGGTGACCCGCCCGGCGCTCGGCGCAGGCGCGCGGGTCGTCCCCTTGTCGAGCGCGTCAGGCGCGCGCTAGACGCGGCCCAGGAAGTCCAGGACGCGTTCGGTGAGGAGCGTTGCGGCCCCGGGGTCGTACGAGGGCAGCGAACTGTCGGCGAAGTAGTGCTGGTCGCTCGGATACAGGAACAGCTCGGCATCCGGGACGCTGGCCACGATCTCGCGGGCGGCGTCGATGTCGCCCTCGCCCACGAAGAAGGGGTCGGCATCCGCTCCGTGGATCTGGACCGGAACGCCGTCGGGCCAGGGTCCGAACGCCCATTCCCCGCTGATCGGCACACAGGAGTAGAGGAGGAGGGCCCCCTTCGCCCCGGGCCGGGTCTGGGCGAGCTGCTGGGCGATCGTCACGCCAAAGGACATGCCGCAGTAGACGAGCTCGCGGGCATGGTCCTCGGCGAGCCTGATGCCCAGCGCCCGTAGCTCGTTGAACCCCGCCTGGTCGATGAAGGCCATGCCCTCCGGGATGGACCCGAACGTCCGTCCGTCGAAGAGATCCGGCGCGTGCACCGTGTGGCCGGCCGCGCGCAGCTCGTCGGCGAAGGCACGGACGCCGGGTGTCAGACCCTGCGCGTGGTGGAACAGCAGGACCTCGGCCATGGGACTCCTTCGCATTCTCGGCGTGGTCGGGGCGGGTGTGCGACCCACTGTAGGCGAACTGGTCGCCGGGGCCGGCCGCATGCGGGTGCGCCGCGGGTCCCGATCCCGTCCCGGACCTCGCCCGGGTCCTGACCGGACCCACGCCCGTTTGGGACAGATCCTCCTACCGTGGGAGCTCGTCCACGAATTGCTGACAGATCGTCATCTTCGACACCAGATGACCATCGCTACGCGGCCGGCTGAGCGTGGCTGACACGGCCGTCGACCCCAAGCTCGGGACGAGCTCTCACCCGGCGTGAAATTGTCAGGAGCGGCGGCCGGGGACCACACCGGGGACCACGCCGGGGCCACGCCGGCCCGTAGTCACGCCGACCGGTGGCCACGTCGACCGGTGGCCACGTCGACCTGTGCAGACATACGCCTCGGGCGCCTGCATGTCCTGCCCGGCAGCGGGCCTGACCGGGGGACCGGTACCCTTGCATCGTGCCCGCCGAGTTCATCTACAGCACCTACAAGCTCGCCCGTCACTACCCGCCCGACCGGACGGTGCTCGAGGACATCTCCATCTCGTTCTACCCCGGCGCCAAGATCGGCGTCATCGGGCCCAACGGGGCGGGCAAGTCGAGCCTCCTGCGGATCATGGCCGGCCTCGACGACGGGTTCACCGGCGAGGCCCGCCTGACCCCCGGCTTCAGCGTCGGCTACCTCAGCCAGGAGCCCCAGCTCGACCCCGCCAAGGACGTCAAGGGCAACGTCATGGATGGCGTCGGCGCCGTGAAGGCGCTCCTGGACGAGTACAACGCGGTGATGGCCCGCTGGTCCGAGCCGGATGCCGACTACGAGGCGATCGGTGCCGCGATATCGAAGCTCGAGGACCGCATCAACGCGGCCGACGCCTGGAACGTCGAGCGCAATGTCGACATCGCCATGGAGGCGCTTCGCTGCCCGCCGGACGATGCCGATGTCCGGACCATCTCGGGCGGCGAGAAGCGCCGCGTGGCCCTGGCCAGGCTCCTCCTCCAGCACCCCGACCTGCTCCTCCTCGACGAGCCGACGAACCACCTCGATGCCGAGTCGGTGGACTGGCTTGAGCACTTCCTCGGTGAGTACGCCGGGACCGTCGTCGCGGTGACCCACGACCGCTACTTCCTCGACAACGTCGCGAAGTGGATCCTCGAGCTCGACCGGGGAAGGGGCGTGCCGTTCTCCGGCAACTACTCGAGCTGGCTGGAGCAGAAGCTCGAGCGGCTGTCTCGGGAGCAGAAGCAGGCCGATGCCCGGCAGCGGACGCTCGCCCGGGAGCTCGAGTGGGTCCGGATGGGCGCCAAGGCCCGCCAGGCGAAGGGAAAGGCTCGCCTCTCCGCCTACGAGCGGCTCCTCGCCGAAGCCAACGACGCGAAGGACACCTCCCGAGAGATCGAGATCGCGATCCCGCCCGGTCCTCGCCTCGGCGACCGGGTCGTCGAGGTCGAGGACCTCCGCAAGGGCTACGGCGACCGCCTCCTCATCGAGGATCTGACGTTCTCGCTGCCGCGCGCCGGGATCGTCGGCATCATCGGCCCCAACGGTGCCGGCAAGACCACCCTCTTCCGGATGCTCGTCGGCCAGGAAGCGCCCGACGCGGGCAGCATCACGCTCGGCGACACGGTCCAGCTCGCCTACGTCGACCAGTCACGGGACGACCTGGCCGCGGACCGGACGGTCTTCCAGGAGATCACCCAGGGCGCCGAGGTGATCACCGTCGGCAAGCGCGAGCTGCCGGCACGTGCCTACGTCAGCAGCTTCAACTTCCGCGGCTCCGACCAGCAGAAGCTCGTCGGGACCCTGTCGGGCGGGGAGCGCAACCGCGTCCATCTGGCCAAGCTGCTCCAGGCCGGCGGCAACGTCCTCCTCCTCGACGAGCCGACGAACGACCTCGACGTTGACACCCTCCGGGCCCTCGAGGCCGGCCTCGAATCGTTCCCCGGTTGCGTCGTCGTCATCAGCCACGACCGCTGGTTCCTGGACCGGATCGCGACCCACATCCTGGCCTTCGAGGGCGACAGCCAGGTCCGCTTCTTCGAGGGCAACCTCAGCGACTACGAGACCTTCCGGCACCGGGAGCTGGGCACGGCCGCCGACCAGCCGAAGCGGATCCGCTACAAGAAGCTCATCGCCTGACCGTCGGCAGGGAGGTGGGGACCGATTTCAGGTTCTTTTCATGGAGTCGACGGTTCTTCCGGGCGTCGCGGCCGTAGGTTCATGGAGATCCACGGGGAGCGCTGACGCACCGTCCTCATCCAGGTCGCCTGGACGGTGCCGAGCCAATGGCGAGACCAGCCCGTGGCGGAGGAACCGGATCATGCGCACACGTCGGCTCTTTCTCCTCCTCGCGATCGTCGCACTCGTCGCAATGGCACTTGCACCGGCGGCGGCGGCGACGCCGCGGAGGGGTGCCCTCAACATCGTCAAGGACTGCACCGGGTACTTCGGTGGGGCCGGCGACTTCTGTACGATCACGAGCTCGAACTTCAGGGCGATACCCGCCGGCACCCGGATCGTCTACGCCTCGGCCGTCGTCGGCGCGCTGCTGGATACAGATGTCTCGCTCGCGGCCGGTCCCGGCAACGTCGCTCTCGGACATTGCACGCTCGACTTCCTGGCCTTGCCTGGCATCTGCACGCTCTCCGGCGGCACCGGCCAGTTCGTCCACATCCAGGCGCGCGTCGTGGTCTCGCCGGATGCGACACCGAACGTGTGGCACTGGGACGGCACATATTCCTTCGGCTCGGGCGACTGACGGCATTGACGGACAGCGCAGACTACGGCGATGAATCGGACCGTGCGCCAGCTCATGGACGAACAGGCCAGCTGGCTCGTCGGACGGGATGAGGAGATGGCCCTCCTTCGCCGAATGCTCGGCGACGGAGGGCCTCTCATCGCCTTCATCCACGGAATCGCCGGCGTCGGCAAATCGGCTATCGCGGAGGCTTTCGCCGTACAGGCTCGAGAGCAGGGGGCGACCGTCCTGCAGCTCGACGGGCGAGCCATCCAGCCCACGCCGGACGGCTTCTTCGCCGCCCTCGAGGACAAGACGGGCGGGGCGCTGAAGAACGCAACGGAGGGCGCCTCCCGCCTGGCGCGTTTGGCTGGGCGGGTCATCCTGATCGTCGACACCTACGAGCTCCTTCGGATGCTCGACCCCTGGTTCCGTCAGACCTTCGTGCCGGCGCTCCCTGATACTGTTCGAATTGTCCTGTCGGGCCGCGAGCCGCCGATGTCCGGGTGGCTGAGCGATTTCGGCGGTTTGTTCCGGGGGATCGCCGTCGAGAATCTGACCCGCTCGGGAGCGGAGGTCCTGCTCGAGCGGGAAGGCCTCGATGCCGCCGAAGCGGATGGCGTCTACCGCCTCGCTCGAGGGCACCCGTTGTCGCTCCGACTGGCCGCAGTCGCGCTCTCGGGTCGCTCTCAGGTCGGGCTGGAGGCCCGGACGGTCAAGGCCGTGGTCGAAGGCCTCACCGAACTCTACCTGGGCGTGCTCGATCCAAAGACCCGCGAGGCCCTCGACGCTGCGTCGGTTGTCCGTCGTCCCACCCTGTCGCTGCTCGGGGCGATGCTGCCCGACACCGCGCCGCAGGATGCCTTTGCCCGCCTCCGGTCCCTGCCCTTCGTCCAGCTGGGCGACGATGGCCTCGTCGTCCACGACACCGTGCGCGAGGCCGTCGCGGCGCTGCTCCGGTCCGCTGATCCGGAGCGCTCGCGTCGATACCGCGCGGCAGCGTGGCGCCAGCTTCGAGCGGAGGTGGCGGTGGCATCCCTGTCGGACAACTGGCGCTACACGGCCGACCTCCTGTTCATCCTCCAGAACCCAATTGTGCGCGAGGCGTTCTTCCCGACGACCGACCACCTCTATTCGATCGAGGCGGCGTCTTCCGCCGACGTCCCGAGCATCCGGGCGATCGCCGATCATCATCTGGAGCCGGCGCTTGCAACGGTCGTCGACACCTGGTGGCGGCTTGCTCCATACGCGTTTCGGGTCCTGCGCGACCGCGGCAACGCCGTGGCCGGCTTCTACCTGATCTGCGAGATCGACGCCGTGAGCCATCGGCTGGTTGAGGCCGATGCGGTCATGCGCCAGTGCTGGGAGCATCTCCGGAGCCACCCTGTTCCGCGTGGCCAGAAAGTTCTCGTCAACCGGATGTGGCTGGGCGCAGAAGGAGGGGAGGGCCCGTCGCCAGCGCAGGCTGCGAGCTGGCTCGACGTCAAGCGCCTTTACATGGACCTCCGCCCGAACCTGCGGCGGATCTACACGATGGTCAGAGACCTCCCGACCTTCGGCCCGATGGTCGCCCCGTTGGGCTTCGCGCCGCTTCCGGGGGCACCCGCCTCCTTCGACGGCGTCGCCGACTACGTCGCGATGCTCGACTTTGGCCCATCGTCCATCGACGGCTGGCTGGCGAACCTCGTGGCCGTCGAGCTCCAGATCGATGACGGGTCGATCCTCGACCTCGTCCAGCACCAGTTGGTTCTGGACGGCCGTCGGATCGACCTGACCAAGCTCGAGTTCAGCGTCATGAGCTACCTCAACCAGCGGAAGGGGAGTGTCGTGGAGCGAGGCGATCTCCTGCGAGACGTCTGGGGCCACGACGTCGGCGGAGGGAGCAACGTCCTCGAAGCGAACGTCAAGTCCCTTCGGCGGAAGCTCGGCGATCGAGCGACTTCGATCGAGACGATCCGAGGGCTGGGCTACCGCTTCACCGCCCCTAACTAGGGTCGGCGAGCGGGTTGCGGTCGGCGTCGCGGCCTGAGGAGCGATCCAAATCTGCGCCGCGGACCAACGTCCACTCCGACGACGCGAGGAGTGTCCGGATGAGGGGCAACGACGGTCCGCGGAACGCCGGCCTCGTTCGGCGTCCCGTCGGCATTGGCCAGACGGGACCGGAAGACGAGCCCGCCCGGCGGATCGGCTTCGAGGATGTCGGTGTACAGCAGGTCCCCAGCTTTCGAAACTGCAGACTGGAGAACGCATAGTCGAATGGATCGGCGGCCGCTCGTCGTGTCGACAGGTCGGTCATCCTGACCGCCTATGGAGCGAGGAGAGTCCCAATGTCGCAGTATTTGTTAGCCGTCTATTCGTCGGACGAGCCCCGTGAGCCCATGACCCCCGAGGCGATGCAGGCAGGGTGGGCGCTTATCGCGGCCCTCGAGGCCGAAATGCATGCCGAGAACGCGCTGCTGTTCAGCGCTCGGTTGCTGGATCCCGCTCGCGCAAAGGTCGTCCAGCCCCGCCGGCGGATGGTCAAGACCACCGACGGCCCCTTCGCCGAGACGAAGGAGCACTTGGGCGGCTTCTACATCATCGACGCCCGAGACCTCGACGAAGCGCTCGCCTGGGCCCAGAAGGTCACGACCCGCGCGCCTAGCTCGCCGACGCCTCGCGGCGCCCCCGGAATCTCCACCGGAGCGGTCCGGTCGGCGCCGGTATGATCCTGTGCCCAGACTCCGGATGACGCGAAGGAGGTTCGTGGCGGTCATCGACTGGCTGCTCGACGCCGATCCCTCCGTCCGCTGGCAGGTGCTGCGCGACCTGACGGACCAGCCGGCGGACGCCGTCGCCACCGAACGGGCGAGGGTCGCGACCGATGGCTGGGGTGCCAGGCTGCTCGCGCTCCAGGCCCCCGACGGACGGTGGGGCGAGCGGGCCTGGTCCCACGACTGGACGGACACGTTCCACGTCCTCGAGCTCCTCCGACGTTTCGGGCTCGACCCGGCGAGTGACGCCGCCCGCCGAGCCGTTGGCCTGGTCCGCGAGCACGTCACCTGGCGGGACCCCGACTTCGAGACGCCTTGGGCGGACAACGCCTTCTTCGAGGGCGAGGTCGAGCCGTGCATCAACGGCAACGTCGTCGCGACCGGCGCCTATTTCGGCGTCGACACGACGCCCCTCGTCGAGCGACTCCTCGGCGAACAGCTGCCCGATGGTGGTTGGAACTGCGAGGTCGAGAACGGCGCGACGGTGTCGTCGTTCGAGACGACGATCAACGTCCTCGAGGGCCTCCTCGAGCACGAGCGCTCGGCGGCCCGCAGGCGGGGCGAGGAGTACCTCCTGGAGCGCCACCTGTTCCGGCGGAAGACAACTGGGGAGGTCGTCGACCCGGTCTGGCTGCGCTTCTCCTTCCCGCACTGGTACCACTACGATGTCCTGCGGGCGCTCGACTACCTCCGCGACGCCGGCCACGACGCGGGCGACGACCGCCTGGCCGAGGCAATGAGCGTGGTCGACGGCAATCAGGCCGCAAACGGCCGCTGGCCCATCCAGAACGTCCACGCAGGCGCATCGCACCTGGGCCTGGAGGACGGGGAGGGCACGCCCAGCCGGTGGAACACGCTCAGAGCGATGCGCGTGCGCGCGTGGTGCGCGACCGGTGGGGGATCGGCCCCGCTGGCGCGATCGGGTTGACCGGCGACTTCTGGCCGCTCGGCTAGGAGATCGAGCGGGACGATCCAGCGTCCTGGCATGCCGTGCGCTCGGCTGTCCGAATCGACCCGATTCGGGCATGTTCCCCTCTGGAGCGAGCTTGGACGAGGCGCCACCGTGGTCCTGACGGCAGCACCAGCGGCCGGTGAGAGCGGAGGCAGGAGCGATGGTGTCAGCAGGCAGGTCCCGTGATCTGAGGCGAGCGGCCGCGACGGTGTTGGCGGCGGCGTTGCTCGCGATCCTCGTGCCCGCGTCGGCGCTGGCCGGCGGCCAGGGCGCAACGGTCGTCCGTGGAATCCAGCACGAGTACGGCTCGTGCGGTGACGCCGACGGCTATGCGATGGACGGCGCGCTGGTCGGTTGCTGGTGGGTGGACACGTTCGAGGTCAAGCCGATGCCTGCCCAGGGCACCATGCTCGCCACCGGGCGCGAGCACTTCGTGGGGTGCCTCGGCACGGTCTGCGGCTCGTTCGAGACGACGTACACGTACACGGCGCGCTTCGACGGCCAGACGGAGCTCCACGATCGCTGCCACCACCCCCTCGATCCTTCGAAGGGGACGGGCGGCTTCACCGGCGCGCGTGGCGAGCTGAGCTTCACCGACGTCATCGACAGTCAGCCGTTCTTCTATCCCTACTGGGGCAACATCCAGCTGGTCGCCGGAGCAGGCGCGTCGACCGTCTCGGCGCCGGCCGCGGCGGGTCGTGCGGCGACGACCGCGGCGGCGGCTGTCAGCGCCCCCTGCTAGCCCTCATTGCGGCGCGGATCCTGCGGCGTACTTCCGCCGATAGGCGGCCGGGGTCAACCCGGTCGCCCGGCGGAAGAGCCGCCGGAAGAAGGTCGGATCCTCGTAGCCGACCTGATACCCGACATCGTCGACGGCGGTGGCTCCCGCCTCGAGCAGCCGCCGTGCCGTCTCCATCCGGACCGCGTGGACGTGCTCGATCGGCCGACGACCGGTTGCCGCGACGAACCGGCGGGCAAACGTCCGGGGCTGGAGGCCCACCTCGCCGGCCATCTCCGAGACCGGATTCGCGACGGCGTAGTGCTCGTCGATCCACCCGACGGCCCGGGCGATGGCCGCGTCGTCGCCGCGCACGACACGCGTCATCGCGGAGTAGGGGAGCTGACCCTCGGCGTGGCGGTCGATCAAGTAGACCTTGGTGGTCTCCGCGGCGTGGGCAGGACCGCAGTAGCGGGCGATCAGGTACAGGGCCAGGTCCTGCCAGGCGGTCACGCCGCCGCCGGTGATGAGCCCGTCCGCCTCGTGGGCGAGCTCCAGGACCTTCTCGGGCCGGAAGCGGACCCGCGGATACGCCTCCTGGAACAGCGATCCATACGCCCAGTGGCTGGCGCACGAGCGACCGTCGAGGAGCCCCGACTCGGCGAGGAGCACCGAGCCCGTGCAGACGGTCGCGATCACGCCGCCGCGGGAATGGACGCGCCGCAGCCAGGCGGTCTCCACGGCGAACTTGCCGGTCGGCGCCTCGGTGATCGGGGTGTACATGTCGCAGACGATCGCGACATCCACGTCATCGGCATCGTCGACCGCCACGGCCGGCTCCACGAGGATGTTGCCGAAGCAGCGGAACGGCTCGGCGGTCGCCGCGACGATGAAGACGTCGAGGAGCGCCTCGCCCGGCGTGCCGACGGTCATGTCCGGATACACGGCCCCGACGGACAGCAGGACGTCGTACAGGCCGTAGAGGACCGAGGCGGACGTTTCCGGCGCGGCCAGCAGCGCGATCCGCGGTCGCCGACCTGCCGATGTCACTTTCGCCCCGGTCACGGTCATTTCCACTCTTCAAGTATCGCATCACGACGCCAGACTGAAAGCCCTACATTCCAGCGATCCATCACGAGGGACCCGACGATGCCGATCACGGCCGACCTCGCCAGCGGACTTCGGGACACGATCCGGGGCCGCGTCCTGGTCGTCGGGGACGAGGGATACGACGCGGCGCGGTCGGTCTGGAACGCGATGATCGACCGGTGGCCGGCGGCCGTCGTGCGGCCCCTCGACACGTCCGATGTCCGGGCGTCCGTCCTCGCTGCGGTTGCTCGCGGCCTGCCGGTGTCCGTCCGTGGCGGCGGCCACAACGTGGCCGGGCACGCTGTGGGGGACGGCGCCCTCATGCTCGACCTCTCGGAGCTGCGTGGGGTCGAGGTCGATCCCGTCACGCGGGTTGCTCATGTGGGGGGTGGTGCCACCTGGGGGGCCGTCGACGCGGCGACTCAGGCCCACGGCCTCGCGACCCCGGGCGGGCTGATCTCCGAGACCGGCGTCGGCGGCCTGACGCTCTCCGGGGGGATCGGCTGGCTCCGCTCAGCTCACGGCCTGGCCATCGACAACCTCGTCGGTGCCGAGGTCGTGACGGCCGACGGATCGATCGTCCAGGCCACACCGGACGGCTCCCACGCGGACCTGCTGTGGGCCCTCCGGGGCGGCGGCGGCAACTTCGGGGTCGTGACCCGGTTCGACTTCGCCCTGCATCGCGTGGGGCCGACCGTCTCCTTCTGCGGACCGGTCTACGACCTCGAGGCCGGCGCCGGGCCGATCCGCTTCTGGCGTGACTTCCTGGCCGACAAGCACGATCGGGTGGGCTCGCTCGTCGAGTTCTCGACGATCCCCGCGAGCCCCGATTACCCCGAACAGTCGTGGGGACGGCGGGTCTACACGGTGGCGGCGATGTTCGCCGGCGATGGGGCCGAAGGCGAGACGCTCCTGGCGCCCCTCCGGGCGCAGGGGCCCCTCGTGACCGACTTCTCGGGACAGATGGCGTACGTGGACGTCCAGCGGCTGTTCGACGCGGTGGCGCCGTTCGGCGCGTATCGCTCCTACTGGAAGAGCCGCTACCTGGCGACGCTCGACGACGCCACCATCGATGGGCTGCTGGCCCACAACGCACGGCCACCCTCGTCAACGACGCTGTCGTCCATCTGGAACTTCGGCGCGGCGACCGCTCGGGTGCCGGCCGAGGCGACGGCCTTCGGCGACCGCTCGATGTCATGGATGGCGAGCTTCGACTCGATGTGGACGGACCCTGCCGACGACGCCGG
This sequence comes from Chloroflexota bacterium, assembly GCA_016200675.1. Taxonomy (GTDB): domain Bacteria; phylum Chloroflexota; class Limnocylindria; order Limnocylindrales; family CSP1-4; genus UBA5189. The sequence continues at coordinate 13,604 of JACQEH010000022.1, forward strand.
GAACATCGCCTGGACCCGCGCCGGCTGGGACGCGCTGGCGCCATGGGCGGCCGGCAACCGGATCTACCTGAACTTCCCGGGTCACGGCGAGGATGCCGATCTCACCGCGCAGGCATTCGGCGCGGCGAACCTCGCTCGCCTGCGCGCGGTCAAGCGTTGCTACGACCCGACGAACGTCTTCCGCTTCAACGCGAACATCGAGCCGTGAGGTCGGCCCGGACCCACGGGCCAACCTTGCCGGGTCAAGCGCTGACCCGGCGCCAGGCCTGCCCGAGGCCGAGCGCTTCGACCCATCGGACGATGTAGTCGCGGTCGATGCCGGCGCC
>JACQEH010000214.1 GCA_016200675.1 Chloroflexota bacterium
ATCACGAACCTCGAGCGGCGCTACCGCGAGACCGACCCGGAGGACATCAAGACCGCGCCCGAGAAGTACATGGTCGAGCGGCCCTGCCCGTCCTGCCACGGCAAGCGGCTCCGCCCGGAGGCCCTCGCGGTGACCGTCGACGGGCGCGACATCTCGGATGTCTCGAACCTCGCGATCACGGACACGCTCGCCTGGGCGGATCGCCTGCCCGAGCGCGTCTCGGAGCGCGAGCGGACGATCGCCTATCAGGTCCTCAAGGAGATCCGGGCGCGGCTCGGGTTCCTCGTCGACGTCGGCCTCGACTACCTGACGATCAACCGGACCAGTCAGACCCTGTCGGGCGGCGAGGCCCAGCGGATCCGGCTGGCGACCCAGATCGGGACGACGCTCATGGGCGTCCTCTACATCCTCGACGAGCCCTCGATCGGGCTCCACCAGCGCGACAACGCCAAGCTCATCGCCACGCTCACCCGGCTGCGGGACCTCGGCAACACCGTCCTCGTCGTGGAGCACGACGAGGAGACCATCCGGACCGCAGACTGGGTCGTGGACATCGGACCCGGGGCAGGGGAGCACGGCGGCGAGATCATCGCCAATGGGCCCCTCGAGGTGGTGCTCGACGAGCCGCGCTCGATCACGGGCGCCTTCCTGCGTGGCGAGCGGGCTGTGCCCGTGCCGACCGAGCGGCGGCCGGGGAACGGCAAGCGCCTGACGATCCGTGGCGCGCGCGCCCACAACCTCCGCGACATCGACGTCTCGGTCCGGCTCGGCACGTTCACCGTTGTGACGGGGGTCTCGGGAAGCGGCAAGTCCACGCTCGTGACCGAGGTCCTCTACCGGGCCCTGGCACGCGAGCTCCACGGCTCGCGCGAGACGCCGGGGCCGCACGATGCCCTCGAAGGTGCCCAGTTCATCGACAAGATCATCGAGATCGACCAGAGCCCGATCGGGCGGACGCCGCGATCCAATCCGGCCACGTACACCGGGCTCTTCGGGACCATCCGCGAGCTGTTCGCGGCCACGCCCGAGGCCCGCGTCCGGGGCTACTTGCCCGGGCGCTTCTCGTTCAACGTCAAGGGCGGCCGCTGCGAGAACTGCAAGGGCGACGGGATCATCAAGATCGAGATGCAGTTCCTGCCCGACGTCTACGTCCCGTGCGAGGTCTGCAAGGGCGCCCGCTACAACCGCGAGGCCCTCGAGATCCACTACAAGGGCCGCTCGATCGCCGACGTCCTGGAGATGACCGTCGCCGAAGGCGTCGAGTTCTTCTCGGCGGTCCCGTCGGTGGCGACGAAGCTGCGGACGCTCAACGACGTCGGCCTCGGTTATGTCCATCTCGGCCAGCCGGCGACGACCCTTTCCGGCGGCGAGGCCCAGCGGGTGAAGCTCTCGACCGAGCTCTCGAAGCGGGCCACCGGCAAGACCCTGTACGTCCTCGACGAGCCGACGACCGGTCTGCACTTCGCCGACGTCGAAAAGCTCCTGCAAGTCCTCCACCGACTGGTCGAGTCGGGGAACACGGTGCTCGTCATCGAGCACAACCTCGACGTCATCAAGACGGCCGACTGGATCGTGGACCTCGGCCCCGAAGGCGGCGCCCGCGGTGGCCAGGTCATCGCCGAAGGGACGCCGGAGGAGGTGGCCCGCGTGCCGGGCTCTGCCACCGGCGAGTACCTGGCCCGCGTGCTCCGTGGCGAGCCGCTCGTCCCGCTTTCCGATGTCACGTTTGCCGAAGAGGCGGGCCGGCGCCGAGCCGTGGCCCGGCCGTCGGCGGGGGGCGAGGACCCGTCGACGCCGAGCGCGGACCCGTCGACGCCGAGCGCCGACCCCGGGGGCCTCGTCGCGGCGGGGAACTCGGACGGCGGGTCCGTGCCCGCTCGCGAGGCGGTCGCCGCTCGCGTCCGTGCCTGATCGCGCCCACGTGCCCGCGCGGCACGAAACCCCCGAGATCGATGCGGCGGCGCTCGAGGCGGCCCGGGCCGCGGACGCGCTGCTGGCCACGGC
>JACQEH010000191.1 GCA_016200675.1 Chloroflexota bacterium
CCAGCTGCTGCTGGACGCCGTCAGCGCTTCGCGTGAGGGGCGGCCGGCCGTCGTCGGGCTTCGCGGCCCGTTGCGCCTCGTCGGCCGCCTCGCGCTCGAGACGGGATGCCTCCGCCCGAGCAGCCGCTCCGGCACGAGCGGCCGCGGCCTTGGAAGCGGCCTCGGCGCGGGCGGAGGACTCGGCGCTCGCGAAGGCGGCGTCCGCGGCCGCTGCCTCGCGCTCGGCGGCTCGCGCCGCTCGGGCCGCGGCCCGCGCCTGGTACTCCGGGCCGTGCTTGCGGGGATCGGCGTACTCGCGAGGATTGACGGTCCAGTACTCGCCGCTCGATGGGCCGTACCAGGAGGCTCCCTGCCAGGTGGGATCCGCTGCCTCGTGGACCTCGTCGTAGCTCGTCGATCCGAAGGTGGCCTTCCGCGTGCCGCGCTTGCGGCTACCCGCGGCACCGGCGCCGCCGGACGAGCGACGAGCCTCCGGACCGCCGGCGGGGCGTCCTTCGCCGGTCTCGCCATCCGGATGTCCCCCACCGGGGCGCCCTCCGCCCGTCCCGGCGGCGGGCCTCGATCGGCCGCTGTCCGTCCCGGGCCTGGATCCGCCTGCGGGCCGCTCGGATGCGCCGCCGCGGCCCCGCGTCTCCCGGGTGCGCCCCGGCTCGGCGCGCCACGCCTCGGTGGGTCGCGGGGTCGTCCGGGTGCGCCCGCCCTGTCCGCCCGTCGTGCCGGTCAGCTGCTCGTAAGCCGCCTGGATCGCCAGGAAGCGCGGCAGCGCGCGCTCCCCGGCCGAGTCGGGGTGGTTCGCCTTCGCGAGGGCGCGATAGGCGCGCTTCACCTCGGCCGCCGATGCGCCCGGAGTGAGGCCGAGGGTTCGATAGGGGTCGCCCGTCATCGCCGCCTAGTGTGGCCGAGGTCGTCCGGAGACGGCGGCGCGCGGCCCCGGTGGCCCCGGTGGCCCCGGTGGCCCCGGTGGCCCCGGCCAGCTAACGGATGAGCTCGTTGAGCGGTGCCAGCTCGAACGCCGGGACCGCTTCGGCGCTCGATCGTCCGTGGGGATCGATCTCCGTCGGGCGGTGGTAGCGGCCGAGCACCCGAAGTGCCTGCCCGCTCAGCACGCCCGCCTGACGGAGCGCCTCGACGGTTGCCGCCCAGGTTCCCCGGTCGTATCCGTCGCCGTCCTCGATCTTGAGGGCCATGCCCGACGCTGGCACGACGGTGCCGGTGCCTCGCGGGCCGCGAAGGATCGCCAGGCCGCGCAGGGCCTCCATGCCGCCCTTCGCGATGAGGCGGTCCGGGAGCGCCTTCATGAGCGACGTGTCGATGCGATCCCGCGTGCCGGCGACCTGCTCGGGATTGGCGACCATCGCGTCGCGGACGATCTTCATGGAAGCAGCCAGCGGGGCCCGCGAATCGGGCGGGACGACCGCATCGGGGTCGGCCAGGAAGGCGTAGGCCTTCGCGACCTCGCGGAGGGGGAAGGCGTAGGTCGGGATGCCGCAGCCGTCGATGCCCATGCGCAGCTTGGCTGGCGTCGTGGCGAAGGCGCGAGCCACGGCGGCGCGGTAGGCCACCTGGGCCGGATGCTCCTCCATCCAGTAGCCGTCCGGCTCCCAGCCACGGAGGCGGCAGAGGAGGAGGAAGACCGAGTGCTGGCCCGAGCACATATGGCGGACCGCGCTCGCCTTCTCGCCGTCCCGGGCAAGGCGCGCGGCCGTCAGGGCGTCGAGCGGCATGTCCTCCGCGCCGCAGGCGAGGGAAGCCTGCGAGACGCCGGTCCGGCGGTACATCGCCTGGAGCGTTCGGACGTGGAGGTCCTCGCCGGAATGACTGCTGGCCATGATCGCCAGCTCCGCCGGCTCGAGCTCGAAGGCCTCGATCCCGCCCGCCTCGATGAGGGACGCCAGGCCGAAGGGCTTGACGCAGGACCGCAGGTTCACGACACGTTCAGGGTCGCCCAGGGCACGCAGGATGCGGCCGCTCGCGTCCGTCTCCACGACGTCGCCGCGGTGGACGCTCTCCTCCACCCCGTTGCGAAGCTGGCGGACGAGGATCGGAGGCGCCCCGCGTCGCGCTCGGACTCGATCTGCGGCTGCGGGCACGACCGGCGAACCTCCTGCCTGGCGATTGGGCGACGCGCTGAGCGCCGGAGCCGGGGCGGCGCCTGTGCGCCGGAGCCCCGGCGGCGCCAAGCGCGGCGGTCGGATCGAGGGCCGGACGACGTGTCATGGGCACAGTCGACGCCGTCCGGCCGGCCTCCCCGGGCCGCTCCCGGCAACGGTAGTTATCGCCCGATCGGGCGTCAATTCGACCCGGCCCATGGGCCGGCCCGGGGCCCCGGAGTCGCCGGCGCGGGCCGATGCTACGATGACTCCGACGCCCAGCCGCGGCCGCCCGCACGGCGGCGACCACTCCCCGCCGGAGGCCCACAGGTCGATGTCGACACCGACGCTCCACGTCTCCCAGCACCCGGCCGTCCTCCACAAGCTCGGCATCCTCCGCGACGAGACCACCGAGCCCAAGAAGTTCCGCGAGATCGTCCGCGAGCTGTCGTGGCTCATCGGCTACGAGGCCCTCGCCGACGCGCGCGTTCGGCCGCTCGAGGTGACGACGCCCATCGAGACGATGCAGGGCGCGGAGCTCGCCGACCGGATCGGCCTGGTGCCCATCCTCCGGGCCGGCCTGGGCATGGTCGACGCGATGCTCGAGCTCATGCCCACGGCCCAGGTCTGGCATCTCGGCCTTTTCAGAGACGAACGCACGCTTCAGCCGGTCGAGTACTACAACAAGCTGCCGGACTCGGCGAACGTGGACCTCTGCCTCATCCTGGACCCGATGCTCGCGACCGGCGGCTCCGCGACGGCCGCCATCGAGGTCCTCAAGCGCTGGGGCGCCGTCCGGATCAAGCTCGTCAATCTCATCGCGGCTCCCGAAGGCGTCGAGGCGGTCTCGCGGGCCCACCCGGACGTCGACATCTACGCTGCCGCGCTCGACCGCCAGCTCAACGACAAGGGCTACATCATGCCGGGGCTTGGCGACGCCGGCGACCGCCAGTTCGGGACGGGCCACCCTGGCTGAGCCCCCCCCGCAACCACGGCGTCCCGGTCATGTCGCCCGAAACCATCAGCGGACACATCGTGAATTGGACCCTCGATGTCGTCGTCGTTCGGGGCGCCGCACCTTCGCCTCGTTCGTGAGCTTCAGGGAACCGGACGGCAACAGCTGGACGGTCCAGGAAAAGCACCGCGAGGCCGCCGGGGGCTGAGCGGGAGGCTCGTCGAGCGGGAGGCTCGTCGAGCGGGAGGCTCGTCGAGCTGGAGCTGGCGGCCGGGGCGGCTTGAGGAGCGGGCCGGCTCCCCACCGCTCGATCCACCGCCACCGGCGCCCGCCGGCTGACCCACGGCTCGACGAGTCGCCGGCCGTTCAGTCCAGCGACGCCAAGCGAATCGGAACCACCGCCCTGCGACCCGCATCGAACCAGACCATGCCCGGTCCTACGGGCGGGTCCCCGCCGGCGCTGAGGGCGGAAGCCCACAGCCGGGAGCTCGCCGGGAGCGCCGCACGGAGCACTGCAGGGTAGCGACGAACGAGCGCCCGGTTCGCTGCGGTCGCGCGCACTACCCAGCACGCAGCCACGCGATATGACGCGCCGGTCGCTCCTCGTCGAGTCGCCGCAAGGCCCTGCGCCTCGGCGACCTTGCGGTTGGTCGCCCGGATCGCGGCGCCGAGGTCGCCGAACCGGTTCCACGCCTCGATGACGAGGATCAGTCGCCGCCGGTCATCGATGACCGCTACGTCGATGGATCGAGACGGGTCGATCGGGCGAGTGGCCAGCTCCACCCGACGGACCGCGGCCCGGAATGCCGGCAGCGCGAGCAGGAACTCCTGCATCTCGAGATGACCGGCGTCCGCGGAGACCCCGTCGGCGTCGTTCGCGCGCGTCAGCGACACGGCGAGCGGCCGGCCGACCGCCAGGCCGAGCAGCACCCACGTTCCGAGCGAGGCCGTCTGGCCGCGGCCCAACTCGATCTCGCTGATCCGTGGCTGGCCGAGACCTACCCTGCTTCCGCACGCTGCCTGTGTCACGTGCCGGCGGCGTCGGCCCGCCCTGAGCTCGCGGCCGAGGACTGCCGCGAGCCGGGAGGCCTCGACGCTGGCATCGATGGCGAGGTGCGACCGCCTGGACCGACCCATATCGCCCACATCGTTACTCGGGGCGCTTTGCCGGCACTTACGTCGTCGAAGTGGCAATCTCCCACGAGGTCCGTCCCGGTCTCGTGCAGGCGCCAAGGTCGGGCGCCCGTGCGGGGGGGAGGCAGCAGCCTCATCCGACGGCGCGGCGCCGCCTTGTCGTGCTCGCTACCCCCGGATTAGCGATGCCACCGATGAAGCGGCGGCCAGGGTTGAACTGGCGCGAGCTGCGGGCGCCGGGCACGGGCGAGCGAACCGCGGGCGCGAGCTGCGGGCGGGCGAACGGGAGCGGGAGGCGGGCGCGGGCGGGCGAACCGCGGGCGCGCGCGGGCGCGGGGCGCGGGGCGCGGGCACGGGCGCGAGCTGCGGGCACGGGCGCGAGGCGCGAGGCGCGGGTACGGGCACGAGGCGCGGGTACGGGCGCGGAGCACATCGCGACGGCCACGGGACCCGGTGCGCCACTGGCCGCACGCGGCCGCCCGCCCCGGGACCCGCACGCGACGGCCACCGGCGAAGGGCCGGACCCTAGCCCGTGACCGCCTGGTCGGCGATCTCCAGGGCGGCGTCGATGACTTCGAAGCCCTCGGCCAGCTGGGCCTCCGTGATGCACAGTGGCGGGTTCGTGTGGATCGAGTTGTTGGCGATCATCGCGTACACCCCGTGCTCGCGGAGGTACTTGCCGATCGCTTTCATCTCGTCGCTCGTGCCGTTGAAGGGCGTCAAGTGTAGGTCAGGCCCCCGTAGAACATCTTCGACTCAAAGGCCTCGGCGATGTGCGCACGCATCGCGACGGCCCCCAGCGGCAGGTAGGAGCTCGTCAGGCCCTTGGCCATCGTCATCAGGTCCGGAGTGACGCCCCAGTGGTCGATCGCGAACCACTTGCCGGTCCGGCCGAAGCCGGCCATGACCTCGTCGGCGACCATGAGGATCCCGTGCCGGTCGCAGATCTCGCGGACGCCCTGGATGTAGCCGTCGGGCGGGATGAGGATGCCGTTGGTCCCCACGATCGTCTCGAGGAAGACGGCGGCGATGGTCTGCGGGCCCTCGTAGCGGATGACGTCCTCGAGGCCCTGGAGACTCTCCGCCACGGGTCGCGACTCGGCCTCGCCCCAGCGGTGGGTGTCCGGGTAGCGAATGACGCCCACGATCCCGGGCTCGTTCGCCCACCGTCGCGGATCGCCGGTCAGGGTCATCGCCCCGAGCGTCGCCCCGTGATACGCCCGGTAGCGGGCGAGGACCTTCTGGCGACCCGTGTAGTGGCGGGCGAACTTGATGGCGTTCTCGATCGCCTCGGCGCCCCCGAGGGTGAAGAACACCTTGCTCATGTCGCCCGGCAGGATCTGGCTCAGCTTCTGCCCGAGGCGGCCCCGGATCTCGGTCGCGAACGCGGGTTGGACGTACTGGAGCTTGAGGGCCTGCTCGGTGATCGCGTCGATCACCCGGCGGTCGCCGTGGCCGATGTTGACCGACATGAGTTGGCTGTTGAAGTCCAGGATCCGCGCCCCCTCGGGGGTGTAGAGGTAGACGCCCTCGGCTCGATCGATGGCGATCGGGTCGAGCGCACCCTGGACGGACCAGGAGAAGAACGTGTGCGCCCGATTGAGGGCGACGATCTCGGCGCTCGACATCGTGGTGGCGGATTCGACGGCCATGGAGGGCTCCCGTGGGGTGATGAACGTCTCGGGCGATTGTCGCACCTGTCGTGGGCGCTCGGGAGCGAGCCCTCAGGCGTCATGGGCCCGCGACGGCCGCGCAGCGGCGCGAGCGGCAGTCTCGAGCGCCCACTCGACCTGTGCGCGGATTGTTGGCTCGGCCGGCAGGGCAGACTCGAACGCGGCCCCGCCGATCGTGAAGCCCCAGGCCCCGAGCTTTGACACAGCCTCGATACGCTCGGCAGAGTCGATGGAACCGGCGACGACCACGGGCCCCCGGGACGCTTGGACAACCGCGTCGATGATCGGCTCGACGGGCCCTGCGTGGCGATAGGCAAGCAGGTCGAGGCCATCGACGCCGTCGTGCCCGGTGAGTGCCGCGGCCGAGGCTGCAATCTCCTCGGTCGTCCCTTCGAGGACGGAGGGATGGCCGACGATCCGCCCCGGGAACGGGTAGTAGCGGATCCCGGACCCAGAGAGCAGCGGCAGTGCCTCGTCCACGTGCGTCCCGCCCATGACGACGTCCACGCCGATCTCCCGGGCGGCCCGGATGGAGCGGATCTCATCCTCGGCCGAGACGCTCACGACCTCGAGGTAGACGGTTCGTCCATCCTCGTGCATCCGCCGGGTGAGCTCGGTGAGGGTCTCCTTCGTCGCGCCGATGTCCTTGAAGCCGACGTGTCGGAGGGCGGTCCCCCGTAGCTCCTCGTAGACGTCGAGGGCGTCCGCGACGGTCGCGTCGTGGTGGGTGAGCATGAAGATGAATTCGGCCATCGATGAGCTCCTCAGGATTACCGGTCGACGCGGGGCACCAGGTCGGCCACGGATTCGAGCAAATAGCAGGGGCGAATGGGACTGTGCTCGACGTCCGCCCGGCTCGTCGCGCCGGTCAGGACGAGCGCCGAGACCATGCCCGCTTCGATCGCCATGCGCATGTCGGTGGCGAGGCGGTCGCCCACCAGGAGCGTCCGCTCGGCGACGAGGGCCAGGCGATCGAGAAGCATGGCAGCCATGTGCGGGCTCGGCTTGCCGACGATGGCCTCGGCCCGGGCGCCCGTGCTCGCCTCGATGGCGGCGAGCATGGCGGCGCAGTCGGGCAGTGCGCCGCCCGGCATCGGGCAGAAGGCATCCGGGTTGGTGGCCACGATCCGGGCACCCGCCCGGACCGCATCGAAGGCGATCTGGAGCTTCCCGTAATCGAAGGTCCGATCAAAGGACACTACGACGACGTCAATCCTGGCCGGATCCTCGGTCAGCTCCCAGCCCGCTTCTCGGAGGATGTCCCAGAGGAGCGGCTCGGCCACGGGGTAGAGCCTCGCATCGGGGGCGTTACGTCGCAGGTAGCGGACCAGCGCATCGGTCGACGAGACGACCTCGGACGCCTGGGTCGGGATTCCCAGGCGGGTCAACTTCGCCGCGTAGTCAGACGGCCGCTCCAACGGCTTGTTGGTCAGGAAGACCGTTCGGCTGCCCATCGCCCGCAGAGCAAGGACGGTTTCCGCCGCCCCGGGCAGGAGGGCGTCCCCGAGGTACAGCGTGCCGTCGAGATCGAAGACGTACCCGTCGAAGCGGCGATCGACCTGGCCGCTCGTCGGCGTCCCGCCGCTCACAAGCCCGCTCCGATGCTGGCTGCCCGGGTCAGGAGCCGGTCCACGTCGGCGCTCGTCCAGGTGCCGGTGAGGGCCCGCAGGTCGGCCAGGACGAACCGGTTTCGCATGAGGTGGCAGGAACCAAGGGCCCATTGGGCCAGGCCTGGGCCCACCGCCGGATCGAGGTCGCTGAAGCGGGTCGGAGCGCCGGCACGGCCGACCGCGGCGGCCAGAACGCCGGGGTCGACGGTCAACGACCGGAGGGCTGCCTTGTGGCGGGGCCAGTCACGCAGGAATCGGCGCACCGCAGGGCGTACCGATCGCAAGCGCTCCAGCTTGCGCTCGACGTCCCGCCAGCACTCTTCGGCAGCGGCGCCGGTCTCGTCGAGGCGCCCGAATGCCGCGCGCACGTTGGCCTCGACGGCGGTCGGGTCGGGGTCGAATGCGTCGGGGTCAACGGCGTCCGGATCGAACGTCTCGAGGGTCTCCTGCCAGGCGAGGGCCGCCACGATCGCCGCGACGCCAACCTGGGCTCCGTGGAAGGCGAGCGGCCGCCCCGCAGCCTCCGCATCCATGTCCAGGAGGTGGCTCACGATGTGCTCGGTACCGGAGATCGGCGCCGTCGAGCCGGCCACGCCAAGAGCGATCCCCGAGAGGGTCATGAGCCTGGCGAGGAGGGCCAGGGCACCGGCCTCGTTCGCCCGGACCGCGCCCGCCGCAACAAGAAGCTCCTCCCCCCCGCGCCGGAACAGGTCGACCGGGGCTGCCATCCAGGCGGGATCCATCCCGAGCGCCCCGGCGAGATACCAGTCGGCGGGTGCCGTGAACATGGAGGCGAGCTCGCCGAACCCGGCGCGGTTCATCTCTGGCGGCGCCCCGGCGATCACCTGAAGGTCGATGACGAGCGCGTCGGGCCAGCGCGAGGGAACGGTCCGCTTGACGCCGTTCCGGACCAGGACCGCCATGTCGTCCGAGAATGCATTCACGGAAACGGCGGTCTGGACCACGATCAGGGGCAGGCCGCCGGTCGCGAAGGTCGCGGCCTTGGCGATGTCGGTCATCGTCCCGGATCCCACGCTCACGACGCACCCGGCGTCAACGATCGCGGCGGCAGCCTCGGCCAGGGCGTCCTCGTCGGCGTGGAGCTCGGGCCGGCCTGTCCCGATCGTCACGCGCCGCGTCTCTCGACTGGGGGCGAGACGCTCGACCACCAGGGCCTTGAGGTCCTCCCGCCCGCGCCGCATCGTCGTGGCATCTCCGAGGATCACGACCGGGCCTGGTCGCCCGAGATCTGCGACAAGGGCTGGCAGATCGTCGAGTGCGTGCCCGCCGATCCGGATGGCGCGCATGCCGATCGGGTGAAGGCGACGCTCGGGATCCCCGGCTGCGAGCAGCCCGCGCGTCGCGTCGAGATCGGCTGGGTCGGGGATCGGGTCGGCCGTCTCAGGCATGCTGCGCCGTCCGGTCAAAGATCGGCTCGACGGCGTCGAAGAGGATCCGGTAGGTCCCGTAGGCATCGTCGTAGGCGGCCTTCGTCGAGGGGTCCGGTTCGTAGACGTCATCCTCCAGCCGGACGAGTGCGTCGGCCGCTTCGTCGAGGGACCCGAACAGACCCGCGACCACTCCGGCGATCATCGTCGCGCCGAGCGCGGTCGATTCCGGATGGACGACGCGGCGAACCGGCTTAGCCGTGATGTCGGCCTTCATCTGGAGGAGGAGGTCGCTCTTGGACCCGCCCCCGACGACCCGGATCTCGCCGTCCCCGAGGCCCATCTCCGCGAAGCGGTCGACGATGTCGCGCATCCCGAAGGCGCAGCCCTCGAACACGGCGCGGGCGAGATGACCCATCCCGTGCGCCAGCGAGAGGCCGTGGAAGGCCCCGCGCGCGCGGCCATTCCAGCGCGGGGTCATGGCCCCCGAGAGGGCAGGCAGGAAGACGAGGCCGGCCGCGCCGGCTGGCACATCCGCGGCAATGGCGCAGAGGTCGTCGAACGTCGTCCGGCCGATCGTGTCGTTGAACCAGCGGACGCTCCCGCCGGACACGAACCCGGGGTTCTCGATCAACCACGAGCGTGGGTCGGCGTGGGCATGGGTCTCGACGAGCCCCGACCGATCGAACACCGGGGCGCCCGAGGCCACCGCGACCGGCTCTGCCGTGCCGGCGATGTCGCAGATGGGACCGGCGCGCAGGACCCCGGCCCCGAGGCAGGCCGCATGCTCGTCGCCCGACCCCACGGCCACGAGGCAGTCGGTCGTCAGGCCGAGCGCTGCGGCCCCCGAGGCGGTGAGGGTGCCGGCGACGGCCGTCGCGGCGGCGACCCGGGGCAGCTGCGACGCGTCGAGCTCGGCGGCGGCGAGCAGCTCGGGCGACCAGTTCCGTGACCGGACGTCGTACAGCAGCGTGGAGGAGGCGTTGGAGTGGTCGACGACGGCCGCGTCCGTCAGGCGGTTGACCGCCCAGCTTCCCGGCAGGTGGAACACGGACGTTCGCGCGAAGGCGTCGGGTGCGTGCTGCCGGAGCCACAGGATCTTCGGGGCGACATGGCTCGAATCGAGGTTCAGGCCGGAGCGCTCGATGAGGGCCTCGCGGGCGATCCTGCGCCCCAGGGCAGCGGCCTCGTCCTCGGCCCGCCGGTCCAGCCAGATGATGGCCGGGTGAACCGCCACGCCCTGGGCGTCGACCGGCACGACGCCGTCCACCTGGCTGGCCAGCGCGATCGCCGACACGTCGGCGGGCGCGAGGCGCTGGCCGGCAACGAGGTCGGCGACCACCGCGCGCAACGCCGCCCACCAGTCGGCGGGATCCTCCTCGGCCCAGGCCGGCTGCGGACAGCGCAGGTCATAGCGGCGGGAGGCCTCGGAGACCAGGCGGCCGGATGGATCGAGCAGCAGCCCCTTGAGACTCTGCGAACCCAGATCGATCCCGATGACGTATCCCAAGACGGCCCCTATGCCGGCCCGGTATCGGCCGAAAGAGAATCTCC
>JACQEH010000200.1 GCA_016200675.1 Chloroflexota bacterium
AGGCCCGGCCCATCCCGCCGGACGACCGTCAGAACTGGCGCCAGTCCGAGCGGGTCGGCGGCGGTCGCGACGGCCGCCGCCGACCCGTCGCTCGAGCGGTCGTCGATGAGGATGATCTCGAAGCGCGGCCGACCGTTCGGCTCGCGGTGGTCCTGGGCGCCGAGGTCGGCGATCAGCCGCGGCAGCACGGGGGCCTCGTCGCGAGCGGCGATGACGACGGTCACGATCGGCAGCTCGACATCGGACGCGGCGGCGAGGGCGACCGGCGGCACGGGCGGGCGACGACTTGCCACGACGACCGGGGCGAGGCCGATCACGACGAGGACCATCGAGGCCAGCACCAGCCAGCGCGCTCCGCCGCCGCCGGCGCCTGCGGCACCGATCGCCAGCCCACCGAACAGGAGCCCGAGCGCCACGATCCGCCAGGCGAGCGGTGTGGACGGCCTCGCCGCGGGGTCCGCCGGGTCGGCTGCGACCCTCTCAGCCATCCCCTGTGGGTCCGTCGGCACGCCGCTCCTCGTGATCCGTCCGGCGGGCGACGCCGATCGGATCGACGGCCGTGCTGGGCACGATGGTCCCCGCGGTGGCGAGGGTCTCGGCCGGCGCCAGCGGTCCACGGCGGACGATCGACACGACGCCGGACGCGAGGACCCCGACGGCGACGAGGAGCAGCACGGTCGTGGTGCCGACCAGGTCCGAGATCGGGCCGACGATGATGATCGGCAGGAAGCTGCCGACCGAGACGAGCATGTTCAGGACCCCGAAGACCCGGCCCCGGACCTCCTCGGGCAGGTCCTCCTGGAGCTGCGTCTGGCTCGAGATCGCGACGATGCCGTAAGCGATGCCGGCCAGGAAGGCGATCACGATGACGACCGCGATCAGGGACGTGACCGCCCCTACATCGCTCAGGTGCTGGGTCGTGCCGGTCAGGGCCCGGCTGATCGGCCCGGACGCGGTCAGGGCGGCCAGCATCGCCCCGAGGGCGATGAGCCCACCCTCGATCGCCCGGCGGCGCGCGATGAGGCGCCCATAGGAGTTCAGGAGGAGCACGCCCATCACGATGCCGGCGCCCAGCGGCAGGACGACGAGGAAGAGGTCCTGCGTCCCGAGGCCCAGCGTGTCGTCGGCGAACTTCGGTCCCAGGACGCCGATGACGCCCACGAGCGAGGCCGCGATCCCGAGGTACACGAGGGACCAGCTGATGGCCCGATTGCTGCGGATGTAGGCCGCCCCCTCCCGAAGCTGGGACAGGGTCCCCTGGACGGCGAGCTCGGCTTCGTGGACCGGCGACGGCATCCCTTCGGACGTCGTCTCGACGGGCGTGTTCGAGGGCAGGGTGAAGCAGAAGACCGCCGCGATGCCGTAGAGCACGGCCACCACCAGCAGGACGGGCTCCGGGCCGCCCGAGACCTTGACGATGAGCGGACCGAGGAGGGCGTAGCCGAGGGCGAAGGCGGCGTTCAGGGTCAGGGTGAAGAGGCCGTTCGCGCTGACCAGCTGATGGCGCGGCACGACGTACGGGATCATCGCCGCCTCGGCCGGGGCGAAGAAGACCGTGAGGCCCGAGACGAGGACGTTGAGGATGAGGATGAGGGTCACGTTCCTGGTGACCGCCCAGATCGCGACCATGACGGCCGCCCGCAGGATGTTGGTCACGACGAGGACCAGGCGCCGATCGAGGCGATCGACGTAGACCCCGGCGACCGCTGAGAAGAGCACGGCCGGCACGAGGAAAGTCAGGAAGAGGAGCGACACCGCCGAGGACAGCCTGGTCGAGTCGAGGACGACCACGGTCAGGCCGTAGAGGACCATGTTCGAGCCGACCTGCGTCGCGAGCTGCGACAGCCAGAGGAGCAGGAACGGGCGGTTTCGCAGGACGGCCGCCGTGCCCGTCCCGCCGGTCGGTGCCGGCGGTTCCCGGGTCACGTCGGCGACGCCGGCTCGGGGTATGCCGCCTCGCTGAGGGCGAGATCGCCGCGCTCGAGGAAGCCCTCGAGCCGGACCTCGAGGACTCGCCGCTCCAGGAGCACGTGGCGGCCACACGAACGGCAGCGCAGCCCGATGTCGGCACCGAGACGGTCGACCAGCCAGGCGCTCCCCCCGCAGGCATGCGGACGGCGCAGCTGGACGATGTCGCCGAGCAGGAATCTCAGGACGGGACGGTCAGGCACGCCGGGAGGGTATCAGAGGCTCGGTCGGCCGTTGACGGGCGCGAGGTCGCGGTCCGTCGCCGGGATCGCGACACTGTCGAGGGGCGTCACGGAGACCTGGGCGCGCGGGAAGGTGACGCTCAGCTGGGCGACGATCCCGCCCGCTCGCGTCAGGGAGCCGGTCAGGATCTGGGGGCTGCCGATGGCCCGGATCTCGAAGGTCCCGCCGAGAACCGTGCTCTCGACGAATAGGGCGCCCGCCGCCCCGGCCACGACCGTGCCCGGGACCACCCGCACCCCGCCTACGGAGATCGCCTCCGCCCCGGCGTTCCGCAGCTCGTTCAGGAGATCCTCGACGCCGTCGCCACCGATCTGGCCGGCGACGCGGATCGAGATCCCCGGGCCATTGACCGCGCGCAGGCCGGCCCAGCCCTGGATCCGATCCAGGTCCGCCCGGAGCTGGCCGGCGGCGCTGTTGCCCCGGGCGTGCGTGTCGCTCAGGGAGGTCAGCTGTTGCTCGAGCGTCGCGACCTCGCCGCGGAGCTCCTCGTTCTGGGTGTTGAGGTTGGCCACGAGGAGGGTCAGGTCCTGTGCCGATTGCTGGGCCAGGCTCGCGTCGGCGACCTGGCCGCGCAGCTGGGCCACCACCAGGAAGCCAAGGATGACTGCCACGGCCGTGATCGTCAGCCGGTTGCGACGCCGCGGTGTCATTGGGAGGGGACCGTCGGGCGGATGTAGCGACCCGCGACCGTGCCGGCGAACGCGGGAACGGTCACGGTTTCGAGCTCGGCGAAGGAGAGCTTGATGCCCGAGGGTTCTAGTCGGGAGCTGACGTAGGCAACAAAGGCCTTGGAGCTCGAGATGCGGCGATAGAGGTCAGTCGGGCCGATGGCCGAGATCTGATACGGCGGTGCCAGGTAGGCGTTGTTGACGAGGATCGAATTCCCGATATCGAGGATCGCCGTGGTCGTCGCGATGCGCTCGCCGTTCACCGAGATCGCCTCCGCACCCGCCAGCCACAACTCCTGGACGAGGACGCGCACGTCTCTCGAGGTGACGAGGCTCTCCGTCTTGTCGTTGCCGACCGCGCCGTCGGCGTCCTCCAGCTTGAAGAGCAGGCCCGGCCCGGCGAGCTGGGCGAGACCGCTCGCGATGCGTGCCTTCTCGAGCTGGCCGTTGAGGGCCCGCTCCTCGGCCGCAGATCCCGGCATCTGGGCTTCGAGATCACGGATCTGCGCTCGCAGGGCGAGGATGCGGTCCTTCAGTGCGTTCTGCTGCGACTGGAGGCCGATGACCGTCTCGACGAGCGGCACGCGCTCCTGGCTCGTGTAGCGGACGCGTGGGCCTTCGGCACTCAGCTGGGCTGCGATGAGGAAGCCCAGCACGAGGAGGGCCACCGAGAGGGTCACCTGCCAGCTCGGGACCGCGCGAAGGCGCCGGGCGATGGCGGTCACGGGAGGCCGTCCTGCTGGTCCCGGCTCGCCGCCGGCTCCCCGTGCAGGCCTTCGGGCGCTGCCGCGTCCATGGCCGCCGACGCATCCTTGGGCGCTGCCGCGTCCGCGGGTGTCGTCGCGTCGGCGGGTGTCGTCGCGTCCCCGGGTTCTGCCGCGTCCTCGGGCGCTGCCGCGTCCGCGCGCGTCGTCGCGTGCCCGCGTTCCGCCGCGTCCGGGGGTGCCCCCCCGTCCCCTGCCGGCAGCGCGGGCGCGACTGGCGCCGCGTCGACGGATGGGCCGGCCGCCGTCCGAGCGTGGCGACGGACCACGATCGCCCGTCGTCGCCGGATCCCGACCACCACGACGGCAAGCGAGCCGGCGAGCAGGATCCAGCCCACGACCGTGCCCGTCCCACCAGCCGAGTCGTCGGTCCGGGGGCCCGTGGGGCTCGCGGTCGGCGACGCCGATGCGCTGGCCTCCGGAGCGGTCCCGGGCGTCGGTGCGGCCCCGCCCCAGCCCGACGGCAGCGGCCCCGCCGGCGCCGGCTGCGGCCCGAAGGGGCTCGGGGTCGGCGAGCCGATGGACGCGAGCCAGGCCGCTTCGAAGCCGGCCACGTCCGTCTTGAGCGCCGCCTGGAACGCCTCGTCGTCCGAGACCCCGTCCTTGTAGGACCGGACGAGCTTGACCATCGCGTCCCGCCCGTACTTGTCGACGAGGAAGGACACGGCCGAGACCGATTCGGAATAGGCAAGGAAGAACCGCTCCTGGGTCGTCGGGAACTGTGCCGTCAACGCCCTGAGGGGCATCACCGACGACGCCCGCACCGCGTCGGCCACGGCGCTCCGGTCGCTCGCACCGTAGCTCTCGGAGAGGTAGACGGCAATGCCCTCGTTGAGCCAGCGAGGCGGGTAGTGGTAGGGGTTGCGGACGGCCGTGTCGAAGACGAGGTGGGTCAGCTCGTGCGGGATCACGACGCCGACCCACGAGTCGTTGACCGCCGACGGCTCGATGTTGGCAAAGAGCGTCCTGATCTCGGGACGGGCCTCGCCGCCGACGTTCTCCCGGGTTCCCGGGCCGAGGACGTCGTAGAAGGCCGTCCGGTCGGCGTAGACGTAGAAGTCGATCGGATCGGTCTCGGTGACCCCCAGGAGCGTGCTGACCTGGCGGATGGCGTCGTCGCCGATCGTTGCCGCCCGCCGCCCGAATGTCGCCCCGCCGTCGGTGTAGCGGACCCGCACGAACGTGCCGCTGATGATCTTCCAGCTGTAACGGGTGTCCTCGTAGTGGATCGTCGTCGGCGGGCCGGCGATCGAGCTGCCGTCCGCGAGCGTGAGGCGGAAGCGGGCCGTCACGTCCGTGTTGGGCAGGAGGTCGCCGCTCGGCGTCTGGAGCACGTAGGACAGGACCGTCGGCCCGCTCCGGATGGTGGTCGCGACGTCGGCCACCTCTGACCGGGTCGAGCCCTCGACATCGACGACGAGCTCAACCCGGACGACGTCGGTCGTGAGCGTCGCTTCGCCCTTGAAGGCAATCGAGGTGAGGAAGGTGGCAGTGGCCGTCGGCGCCGACACGCTCGGCACCGCCGCCAGCGCTCCGCGCGCCGCGAGGCCCAGCCATGCGGTCGCGACCAGGACGGCGGCGAGCGACGCACCGCCCAGCCTGCGCGCCGACGTCAACGCCACGCCAGGCCGCCATGCGCATGATCCCGAGGCCGTTCTGGTCGGCTCCCAGGAGGCCGCTCCGCGAGAGCGCCCAGCCCCTGCTGTACGTCAATGGAATGGCCGGCACGTCATCGCGGACAATGCCCAAAGCGCGCTCGAAGGCGCTTCCGGCGACCGTCGGATCCAGCGTCCCGAGCCCGTCGGCGATGGCCGCGTCGAAGGGCGGCGACGACCAGCGGCCGTAGTTGTTCGAGCTCCCCGTACCGAGGAGGACCCCGAGGAAGTCGTTGGGCCCGGGGTAGTCGGCCACCCAGCCGAGCGTCCACATCGCCGGTGGGTCGTCCTGGAGCCGGGTGAACTGGTCGTTCAGCTCCTCGAGGTGGATCGTCACCCCCAGCTCGCGCTTGAGGTCGGCGGCGATCCCCTCGGCCTGCGGGATGCCGCCGGCGGCCAGGACGACGTCGGGGAACCCCGACCCGCCCGGGTACCCGGCCGCGGCGAGCAGCGCTCGAGCCCTGGAAGGATCGAGGACCGGGAGCCAGCTGCTGCCGCCAGCCCCGATCCCGGGCGGCAGCATGCTGTCGGCCGCGCTGACATCGCCGAGCGACGACAGCGCGGTCAATCGGTTCCAGTCGACGGCCGCGGCGAACGCCTGCCGGACCCGGACGTCGTCGAAGGGCGGCCGGGTCGTCGTGAACCCGAGGTAGACGAGCGACAACGACGGGACGGCCCGCAGCTGGGGGCCGAGGGTCGAGTCGTAGCGGATCCAGGCTGCGTCGGCGGAGCCGATGGCCGTGTAGTCGACGTCGCCGGCCTCGAAGGCGGTGATGGGACTTCGGCCGCCGAGGTCGCTCAGGAGACGGATCGTCCCGACGGCCGGCGGGCCGGCCCAGTAGTGGCTGTTCGCCTGGAGGGTAATCTCGGTGGCGGTGGTCGCGGAAACCGTGTACGCACCGCTGCTCGGAATGTTCCCGGAATCCGCGGCGGCGCGATCCCGCCAGACCTGTGGCGGGACAACGGCGAACGTCGGGCTCGCCACGATCGCCGGGAAGTCGGCTCCGGGGCGATCGAGCTCCACCGCGACGTCGAGCCCGTCCGCCCGCAGCCCGACGGCCGACGCCGGCACCTTGCCGGCCACGTAGTCGGCGGCCCCGCGGACATCCATGAAGAGCGTGGCCAGCTGCGATGGGCGCTTGGGGTCGATGATCCGCAGCCAGCTCCCGACGACGTCGGCGCCGCTGATGGCGCCGCCATCCGAGAAGGTCAGGCCGGGCCGGAGATGGAAGACGATCTGGCGCCCGCTGTCGGAGATGTCCCACGATGCCGCCAGGGCGGGCCGCAGGGTCAGTGACAGGTCGAAGGCGGTCAGGGACTCGAACAGCTGGGCGGAGAATGCCGCCGAGCCGATGTCGCTCTGGAGCGCCGGGTCGAACGAGGTCGGGGCGCCCTGGGCGATCTTGACGTCCGTGCGAGCGGCCGCGTCGACGGGGGCCCCGAAGCGATGGGCGCCGATGGAACCGCCGACGAGGACGACGGCCATCAGGGCGATCCAGGAACGCGGCCGCCGAGGTGGGCCGGGAGGCATCAGGCCCGCCACCAGGCGGGTTGGCGAACCGTGCCCCTCGGTTCCGCGAGCCGGACGGGCTGCTCGATCGGGACGGGTGCCCGGAGCCGGCCTGTCCATGCATATGCATCGCCCGAAAAGCCGAACAGGAGGGCCGCGATGCAGACGAACCGGCGCATGGCCGGAGTATAGGGTTGGTCCAGTCCGTGGCGGTCGGGCCGCGCGCTGAAGCATGCTTCGGGACAGCAAGAGAGGCCTCGTGCCACACCGCCGGGGGAACGATGCTCTGCCTCGAGGCCTCTTAGATCGGGAACGAGTCGCCCGCTGATCCGTTAGGGCCGGGCCGCGCGATTCCCGCGAGGCGGCCGCGCCGGCGTCCGCCGCACCCGGCGGGCGGTGCGCGAGCGGTGGGATGAGCCTAGGCGGACACCTCGCCGACGAGGAGGTCGTCGCGCCCGCGGAAGCGGTCGAGGAGCCGGTAGTGGTTCCGCCTGGACAGGCGATCGGGCTCGGAGGCCGGCAGCTCCGTCGAGCCGACCGGCGCATGGCGAATCAGCGGCAGGCCGCCGACCACGATCGCGTCACGCGGCGGCTCCTCCGGCCCGCCGTCACGGAGCGTGAGGCTCCACCAGGTGTCGAGGTGGCGGCTGCTTCGGAAGCCCTCGTCGACGGGGCCACGCGTGAGCGCGTCCGCGCGGCGGAAGGCCAGCAGAAGACCGTCGATCGCCGTGACCGGTCCGCCCGCCGTCCACGCCTCGAACCGTCGCAGGTCGGCCGAGCGAACCCCAACGGGACCGGCGACCGCGACGCGTGGATCGGCGAGGGCCGCCGCGAGGGGCTCGACGATGTCCCCGCCAAGCTCGACGCTCGAATCCAGGAGCATGACGATCTCGCCGCTCGCCCGGCGGATCCCCATGTTCCACGCGGCGCCCGCGCCGAGGGCCTCCGAGGTCCGGAGGATGTCCGCCGCCTCGTCCGACGCGTCGAGGACCCGGCCGACCTCCGGCCCCGGATCATCGGCAACGATGACGAGGCCGACCGCGGCCTGCAGGTGGGTCCGGACGCTGGCCACGGCGCGCTCCAGGTGGTGGCCGTCGGTGCCCGCGATGATGATCACCGTCGCCGGACCGGTCGCAGGTTCGCCGAGCCGGCTCGGGACGGCCGACGAGCTCCCGTACAGCCGGCGGCCCCCCACCTCGAGGTCCGGGGCATGGGCGAGCTCGAGCCGGAAGTCCGTCCCGGAGTCGACCACGCGCCAGCCGGCCGTCTCGATCTCCGCCCGGAGTCGATCGGCGGTCGCCCAATCCCGGCCCGCTCGGGCCGCCGCCCGCGCGTGGGCCGCGTCGAGCACCGGCTGGGGGATGAACGCCCGGGTCATCCGCCCGTGGGCCGGTAGGGCGCCTGACCGTCGATGTCGCCGACGAACTCCGGCCGGCGGGGGTGGCCCAGCAGCTGCCGGATCGCGAGGATCTCGCCGGCATGGAACCAGTAGTGGTAGGTCACCCGCAGGATCGCGTCGCCGTAGCGGCGTGGCGGCGAGCCCGGCAGGGAGCGCGTCATCGCCGCCTCGTCGAGGGCGTCGAGGAAGGGGTCGGCAGCCGTCGTGACCGTCGCCCATGCCCGCCGCATCTCGCGGAGCGAGGGCGTCGTGGCGGGGCCGCCATTCGCGGCGACCTTCTCGAGGACGGGCAGGGGCGACTCCCCCGCGTGCCGGGTCAGCCAGTAGCGCTGCTCGTGCCAGGCCATATGCGCGACGATCCAGCCGATCGAGTTCATCGGCTCGAAGCGCCGCCGTCCATCGGCCTCGGGTACCCCGCGCAGGGCGCGCTGCCACTCCGAGCGGGCGAAACGAAGCTGTTCGACCAGCGGATGTGTCACCCGCCAAGTATCGCGGCTCGCGGCCGTGGCGGCAGCGGGGACCCGCGGCGCGATGGGCCTTGGCGCCGTCGCCGCGATCGATGCAGGAACGGCCGGCGCCTTCTTCGACCACCTCGGCTTCGAGCGCCTCGACGTCGGGCCCGTCGAGTTCCGCCTCATCTCCCTCGAGCGGCTACGATTCCTGCTCCCCCGTAGAGGGGCCCGAAGGAGGCCGCACCGTGACCGCTCCGCTCGATCCCGCCGCCGTGGCCCTCGACCCGGCGTGGGCCGCCGAGACCGTCGCCGTCCAGGCGGGCCGGCCGGCTCGCCTGCCGGGTGCCCCGATGAGCACGCCGATCACGATGAGCTCGACGTACGTCCACGACGCCGCGATCGAATACGGGCGGGATGGCAACGCCGGGTGGGTCGCGCTCGAGACGGCGCTGGGAGCGCTCGATGGCGGGCGGGCCGTGGCATTCGCCTCGGGCCTCGCGGCAGCCACCGCGATCGCCGACCTCGTGCCGGTCGGCGGCACGGTCGTCCTCTCGACGGTGACCTACTACGGGGTTCGGAACATCTTCGAGCGGCTCCAGGCAGGCGGACGCCTCCATGTAAGGATGGCTCCCGCCGACGACAGCCACGCCGTCCTGGCCGCGGCCGACGGCGCGGACATGGTGTGGGTGGAATCGATCGCCAACCCGCTCATCGTGGTGGCCGACGTGCCGGCCATCGCCGCCGGCGCACGCGAGCGCGGCGCGCTGACGGTGGTGGATTCGACGTTCGCCACGCCGCTCCGCCAGCGTCCGCTGGACCTCGGCGCCGACATCGTCATGCACTCGGCCACGAAGCTCATCGCCGGCCACTCGGACCTGCTGCTGGGCGCCGCGATCGTCCGCGACGGCACGCACGCGGACTTCCTGGTGGCCCATCGGCATGACCATGGCGCGGTTCCCGGCGGACTGGAGGCCTTCCTCGCCTTGCGCGGCCTGCGAACCCTCGCCGTGCGCCTCGATCGGGCCGAGGCCTCGGCAGTCGAGCTCGCCCGTCGCCTGGCGTCCCATCCCCACGTCTCGCGGGTCCACTACCCGGGCCTGCCCGACGACCCGCAGCACGAGGTCGCGCGCCGGGTCCTTCCACATGGCGCCGGGCCGATGCTGTCGTTCGAGGTCGCCGGCACGGTCGAGCAGACGGAGGCGTTCCTGGCCCGGCTGCGGCTGCTGACCCACGCGACCAGCCTCGGAGGCGTCGAGTCGCTGATCGAGCGCCGGGCGCGGTACGCCGGCGACGCATCGGTCGTGGGTCCGACGCTGTGCCGGGTGTCCGTCGGGATCGAGAGCCTGGAGGACCTCTGGGCGGACCTCGACGGCGCCCTCCGCGCGGCTCGCGGCTGAATCTGCATGCCGAGCTCGACGGCCGGGTCCTGGCGCCCCCGGACGGACTCCGGGGCGCGATAAGCAAACGGGCCGATCCGCTAGCGTGGTACGCGCTGTCGGTCAGCCCGAGCGATCGGGATTGACCCACGCGTGGAGATCGCGGACCGCTGAGGCGTAGGCACGGCCGACCGCCCCGTTCGATGGGCAAGCGCGTGCGTCGAGCACCCTAACGCACCCCATTGACGCGTATGCTCCGAGGGTCGGGTGGCGTCCAGCTGGGAGGAGAAGCCGAGCACGATGGCTTTCGACGTCGGTGAGCGATACACGAAGCACGAACACCGAATTCGGATGCGCGACGGAGTGCACCTCTTCACCTCGGTGCTGGTGCCGAAGGACGAGTCGTCGCCCTATCCCATCCTCCTCTACCGCTCGCCGTTCGGGCTCGCCCCGTACGGACCTGACGAGGAGCTCCGGGTCGGGCGCCAGACCCGGGCGCTTCTCGAGGCTGGCTACATACTGGTCATGCAGGACGTTCGGGGGCGGCTCATGTCGGAAGGGCGCTTCACGCACGTCCGCCCCCATAACCCGAACAAGGGCATCGGCGACGTCGACGAGAGCACCGACACGTACGACACCATTGATTGGCTTCTCGCACACGTCCCGAACCACAACGGGCGCGTGGGCATCTACGGGATCTCGTACGTCGGGTTCTTCACGCTCGCGGGCATCATCGACACCCACCCCGCGATCAAGGCCGCGTCGCCACAGGCGCCCGTCGGCGACCTCTTCCTCGGCGACGACTGGGTCCACGGGGGCGCGTTCATGCTGGCCCACGCCTTCAACTCCGCCCACGCCTACCCCGACCAGGCCAATCCCCTACGTCCGAAGGTCGACGTGCCCTTTGACTGGGGAACGGACGACGGGTACGAGTTCTTCCTTAATGCCGGGCCGATCGGCAATCTCACGTCGGCCTTCCGCCCGGCCGGCAACCAGACCTGGGACGAGCTCCTGACACATTCGACCTACGACGAGTTCTGGCAGTCACGCGCGATCTGGCGACATCTCCAAAACGTGACCTGTCCCGTCCTGACGGTCGGCGGCTGGTTCGACGCGGAGGACCTGTCAGGACCGCTCCGAGCGCATCGCGCCCTTCGGGAGGCCAACCCTGACACGCCGGCGACGCTCGTCATGGGCCCGTGGACGCACGGGGGCTGGTCGGCATACGACGGGCATCGGCTGGGGCATGTCGACTTCGCCTCGGACACCTCTGCGTTCTACCGGGAGCATGTGATCGTGCCGTTCTTCGAACACCACCTGAAGGACGCGCCCGATCCGGGGCTGCCGCCGGCCCTAGTCTTCGAGACGGGGACGAACACGTGGCGGCGGCACGAGGCGTGGCCGCCGCCGGCGGCGGAGCGTCGGATGCTGTACTTCGGCGCTGGTGGGGCGCTCGGCTTCCAGCCGCCGAAGGAGGCCGACGCGAGCGACTCCTATGTGAGCGACCCGGCGAAGCCCGTGCCGTACGTGGGTTATACGGTCCGCGAGATGCCCGAGGAATACATGGTCTCGGACCAGCGCTTCGCGGCCACTCGGCCGGACGTGCTCGTGTACGCGACCGAACCGCTCGAGGACGATCTGGTCGTTGCCGGGCCGATCACGCCGAAGCTCTTCGTATCGACGACCGGGACCGATTCGGACTGGATCGTAAAGCTCATCGACGTTTACCCGCCCGATCGGAGCACGCCGGCGGCGTCTGGCGAAGGCGCGGGCAACGACCCGGGCGTCCCGGCCATGACGCTGGCTGGCTACCAGCAGCTCGTTCGCGGCTGGCCGCTCCGGGGCAAGTTCCGTCGGAGCATGACGACGCCCGAGCCGTTCGAACCTGGGAAGGTGGAGGCGGTCGAGTTCACGATGCCGGACGTCAACCATGCGTTCCGTCGCGGGCACCGGGTGATGGTCCAGGTTCAGAGCACGTGGTTCCCGCTCATCGATCGGAATCCCCAGACTTTCGTGGACATCCCGCGCGCGAAGCCGGAGGACTTCAAGGCCGTCACGCAGCTGGTCTTTCGGTCAAAGGCTGCGCCCTCCGGCATCGAGATCGGCGTGCTTCCGGGTCCATTCGCTGCTGCAGGTGACGGGCGGGCCGCCTCCTGACCGAATCCCGCCATCGTCGAGCGCATTGACGTGCGGGTCCTGGAGCGTGGTCGGCCTGACTTGCACGGCACCGGCACGCCCATTCTTCGAGATCGGCGCCGGTGCCTTGTTCAAGCGCCCCCGGACGGATTCGAACCGCCGACGCCAGCCTTAGGACGGCTGCGCTCTATCCACTGAGCTACGGGGGCGTGCGGCCATGCTACCCCACGAGGGCGGCCCCACCGGCCAGGCGGCAGCGTCCCGCGCCCGGTGTAGGATGCCGACCGTGACGCCTCCCCTCCCCGACCTCGTGCTCTACACGCGCGCGGGCTGCGGGCTGTGCGAAGAGGCGCGGCGCGCCGTCGACTTGCTCCTTGCGGACCGGGAGGAGCGGGGCCTGCCCGTCCCCACGCTCCGTGTCCGTGACATCGAGGCTGATCCGGAGCTCCACCGGAAGCTCTTCGAGCGGATCCCGGTCATCGAGCTCGGCGGGCGCCGCCTCGAGCTCGCGACGAGCGCCTCCCGGCTGCGCCGCCTCCTCGAGGACGTCCTCGACGGACCTCGCCCGGCGGTCGGGCTCACCGCCGACCCGCGGACCTGACCCGTGTCCGACCTGACGATCGCCGTCGCCTTCGGGGCCGGCCTCCTGAGCTTCCTGTCGCCGTGCGTCCTGCCGCTCGTGCCGGCGTACCTCGGCCAGGTCACGGCCGTGGCCGTCGTCGGGCGGTCGGCCGGCGCCGTGACCCGCTGGCTGGCGCTCCGCCATGCCCTGGCCTACGTCACCGGCTTCGGCATCGTCTTCACGATCCTCGGCCTCTCGGCGACGTACCTCGCGGGGCCGCTGGTCGACTACCTGCCCGCCCTCCGCCAGCTCGGTGGCATCGTCCTGATCCTGCTCGGGCTGAACCTCGCGGGCATCCTTCGGATCCCGGCTTTCGAGCGCAGCTGGCGGCCCCTGGATGCCGGGGCGGCAGGATCCCTCGCCAGCGCGACGGGCACCATCGCCCTCAGGGCCCCGGGATCCGCGGGGTTCGCGGGGAGCGGCTCGGGCCTCGGCGAGCGGCTCGGCGGCCGCCTCGTGAGCACGCGAGGCGGCTGGATCGCGTCCTTCGGGCTCGGGGCGATCTTCGCCGTCGGCTGGACGCCCTGCATCGGCATCATCCTCGGCGGGATCCTGACGATGGCCGCCACGAGCGGGAGCGCCGCCCAGGGCGGGCTCCTGCTCCTCGCCTACACGGCGGGGCTGGGCATCCCCTTCCTGCTCATCGCCGCTGCCTACGATCGCGCCCCGGCGCTGGTTCGCCCCCTGGTTCGCCATGGCCGGATCGTCTCGCTCGCCGGGGGACTGCTGGTCGCCTTGATCGGGGTGGCCATGCTCATGAACTGGCTCGCCCTGGTGGCCCAGTACGTGCCCTTCAATCGGGCGATCTGACCTGCGTGGACCGG
Source organism: Chloroflexota bacterium (assembly GCA_016200675.1). Lineage (GTDB taxonomy): Bacteria > Chloroflexota > Limnocylindria > Limnocylindrales > CSP1-4 > UBA5189. The sequence continues at coordinate 13,618 of JACQEH010000200.1, forward strand.
ACGATCCGGTCTCGCCGCAAGGGCCCCAGCGGGCATCGGACCACAGCTGGGTTCACCGATCCCCGAACTCCAGGTGGGACAGCTGGCGCCGGAGCTGGCGGGCACAGCCGACAACGGCTGGGCGTTCAGGCTGACTGACCTCGCCGGCAGGCCGGTCCAACTGGCGGACCTGCGCGGGCACACCGTGTGGCTGCACTTCTGGGCGAGCTGCTGCCCGCCCTGTCAGGCCGGGACGCCGACCCTCCAGGCGGAGGACGAGAAGCACCCCGATCGCGGCTTGGCCCTCATCGGGATCCAGGTCCGGCAAACCGTCGAGGAGGGCACGGCCTGCGCGTCCCGTTACGGTCTCCGCTACACGATGGGGGCCGACGTGCGTGCCGCGCACTTCAGGACCTCCCGGGTCTGCGCGCTCCCGACCCAGTTCTTCATCGATCCGGACGGCATGGTCCGGGCCGTCGTCAACGGTCCCCTCGACGCCACGGGGCCATCGCGGCTGATCGAGGCGATCCTGCCGGCGACGCTGCCGAATCCCTCGTCGGCGGCCTGAGCCGCCGCCCGCGGCGCGGTCAGGCCGGCTCGAACCGGTAGCGGTCGCGGTCCGCCACCAGCCTGCCCACCGGATGGACCGGCTCGTGGGAGAGGACGACCAGCCAGCCCTCGGCCGCCGCCCGGGCGAAGAGCTCGCCCTTGACCTCGACCGAATGGAGCGGGAAGTCGTCGAATGCCGTCACCCAGCGGGGGTTGGCGCTCCACGGGCGCATGCAGAGATCGCCGAAGAAGGCCAGCGTCCGCCCCGAGGCTCCCCCACCCCGGACGACGATCGCCTGGTGTCCCCGCGAGTGGCCACCGGTCGGGACGACCGACACGCCCGGCAGGATCTCGACCTCGCCCTCGGCCCAGCCGGCGGCGCCCCAGTCGCGGACGAGCCGGATCTCGGGCTGGTCGTAGGAGGCGACGATCCGGCTGTTGTCGTCGAGGGCGATCTCCCATTCCGCCCGCTGGGCCACGATCCGCGCCCGCGGGAAGGCACGAGACCCGTCGGCGCGGAGGAGCCCGCCGGCATGGTCGAAGTGGAGGTGGCTCATGGCCACGATGTCGATGGAGCCGCCTTCGACCCCCGCGGCCTCGAGCGCGGGTGCGATCGGCGTTCCGAGGTAGCCGCGCATCTGGCGGACCTTGTCCGTGACGCGCTCGCCGATCCCCGTCTCGATGAGGACGCGCCCTGCCGGCGTCTCGACCACGAGGCAGTTCAGCGCCTGGAGCAGCCGGTGCTCGTGGTCGATCTCGTCGGTGACCAAGCGATCCCAGAGGATCCGCGGAACCGGGCCGAAGAGGGCCCCGGCGTCCGATCGGAAGGTCCCCGCCTGGAGCAGGCCGACGGTCGTGCCACCGCCCAGATCGGCCGCCCAATGGATGGCGCTGTGCACTGGCATGGAGTTCAAGTGGTCCGCTTTGAACCTTCGACGTAGTCCCGGTAATAGGCCGAGGCTGTCGGCTCCGACTGCCCCTGGTACCTGGATCGCAATTCGGTGCTGCCGTACGGTCGCTCGACGGGACTCGACATCCGGAAGAAGCTGATCTGGCCGATTCGCATGTCCGCATAGAGGGCGATCGGGAGGTTCGCGACATTCGAGAGCTCGAGGGTGAGGTTGCCCTTCCAGCCGGGGTCAACGTAGCCGGCCGTAGAGTGGATAAGGAGTCCGAGTCGACCCAGACTCGACCGACCCTCCAGCCTCGCCACGAGGTCGTCGGGAAGCTCCACCCATTCCAATGTCTGCCCGAGGACGAACTCGCCCGGGTGGAGGATGAACGGCTCATCCTCCTCGACCCGTAGCAGCTCGGTCAGGTCAGGCTGCGGCTGACGTACGTCGATGTATGGATAGCGATTGTTCCGGAACACGCGAAAGGTTCGGTCCAGGTGAAGATCGACCGATGATGGCTGCAGATCGACCGGGTCATATGGGCGGATGAGGACGCGACCGGCCTCGAGGGCGGCGCGGATGTCCCGATCCGAGAGGACGCTCACGGCAGCGCCTCCTTGGGGCTGAACTGGGCATACAGGGTGTCGACCTCGCGCTTGAGGTCCTCCAGGTCATCGAAGCTCTGGTAGACGCTGGCGAAGCGGATGTAGGCGATCTGGTCGAGTTCCCGCAGCTTCGCCATCGCCATCTGGCCGACGCGCGACGACGGCACCTCGGTCATGCCCTCGGCACGGAGGGCGGCTTCGATCTCGTCGGCGGCCTGCTCAGCCGCGGTGGCCGCGACCGGACGTCGCGTGAGCGCCTTGCGGAGGCCCGACGCCAGCTTCTCGCGGTCGAACTCCTGGCGCGTGCCGTCGCGCTTGACGATGACGAGGCGGGCCGCCTCGATCCGTTCGTAGGTGGTGAATCGCAGGCTGCATGCCCCGCACTCGCGCCGACGCCGAATCGTGGCCGCGTCGTCGAGGTCGCGCGAGTCGATGACCCGGGTCTCTCGCTCACCGCATTGCGGGCAGCGCATGGATCCTCCTCGCCACCACTAGGGGTTGTGGTGCGGGGCGAGCATACCACTACATGGAGTGTCGCCGGGGCCGATTCAGCACCCCGAGCCTCGCGTCCTCGGGGCCGCCACGGCGTCAGGGAGCGCGACGGCCCAGGCGTCGCACCGGTGAGGCGTCCTCCGCCTCGGTCACGGCGGCGGCGGCATGCTCTGCGATCGACTCGCGGGCATGGATCAGGTTGAGGTAGCCGCGCTTGATCGAGGTTTCGGCCTCCGGCGCATGCTCGAGGCGTCGCCCCAGCAAGGCCAGGGCGCAGCCGTGATCGACGAGCTCCAGGGCCCGTCCCGCCCGTTCCAGCTCGGCGACCATGGCCTGACGGTGACCGGCGGTCGAGCGCGGCCCGTGCATCGCCCGTGCCTCGTCCGCGTACCGCTCCACGGCGTCGCGGGCCGCCTCGAGGCTGGGTCGCACGTCGTCCGGCTCGGCGGAGCGGCGGCGGAGGGCGTCGATCAGGACCGAGACGTCGCCGAGGCTGTGCTCGATGCGGCGGGCCAGATCCGCGACGTCGCCCCGGAAGCTCTCGGCCACGCGCGTCCGCTGCAGCACGGCGCCCGTCCGTCGCGCGGCCAGGGCCACGACGGCCGCGACCAGCACGAAGCCGATGAGGCCGACGACCTGGGCGCTCTCCACGTCCCTCCCTCCGCGACCGTCAGCCGGGGCGCGCCCGGAGCTCCTCGAGGAGCGCCGGGACGACGGCGAAGAGGTCCCCCACCACGAGCAGGTCGGCGAACTCGGCGATCGGCGCGTC